>NZ_JBHUSF010000075.1:0-32597 GCF_042673295.1 Rhodococcus sp. NPDC057014 | reverse complement strand
CTGTGCGTCAGTCCAGGTAGTCGCGCAGCACCTGCGACCGCGACGGGTGGCGCAGCTTCGACATGGTCTTGGATTCGATCTGGCGGATGCGCTCACGCGTGACGCCGTAGACCTGTCCGATCTCGTCGAGGGTGCGGGGCTGCCCGTCGGTCAGGCCGAAGCGCAGACGCACGACGCCCGCCTCACGCTCGGAGAGCGTCTCGAGCACCGACTGGAGCTGGTCCTGCAGCAGGGTGAAGGACACGGCGTCGACGGCCACGACGGCCTCGGAGTCCTCGATGAAGTCGCCGAGCTGGCTGTCGCCTTCGTCGCCGATGGTCTGGTCGAGGGAGATGGGCTCACGCGCGTACTGCTGGATCTCCAGCACCTTCTCGGGCGTGATGTCCATTTCCTTGGCGAGCTCTTCGGGCGTGGGCTCACGGCCCAGGTCCTGCAGGAGTTCACGCTGGATGCGGCCGAGCTTGTTGATGACCTCGACCATGTGCACCGGGATGCGGATGGTGCGGGCCTGGTCGGCCATCGCGCGGGTGATGGCCTGACGGATCCACCACGTGGCGTAGGTCGAGAACTTGTAGCCCTTGGTGTAGTCGAACTTCTCGACGGCACGGATGAGGCCCAGGTTGCCTTCCTGGATCAGGTCCAGGAACGCCATGCCGCGGCCGGTGTAGCGCTTGGCCAGCGACACGACGAGGCGGAGGTTGGCCTCCAGGAGGTGGTTCTTGGCGCGGTTTCCGTCGCGGCAGATCCAGCTCATGTCCCGGCGCTGGGCGGCGGGCAGCTTCTCGCCGGAGTCGGACAGCTCCTGCATGATCTGGGTCGCGTACAGCCCGGCCTCGATCCGCTTGGCGAGCTCGACCTCCTCTTCGGCATTGAGGAGGGCGACCTTGCCGATCTGCTTCAGGTAGGCGCGGACGGAGTCTGCGGACGCGGTCAGCTCGGCGTCCTTGCGGGCCTGGCGGAGCGCTTCGGACTCCTCCTCGTCCCACACGAAGTCGCCGGACGCCTTGTCCTTCTCGGACGGCTCCTCGGTCTCGTCGTCCTCGCCGACTGCGACGACCTCCACGACATCGGATTCGACCTCGGCGAGGTCGCCCTCGGTGATGTCGATGTCTTCCATGTCGGCGGAATCCTCGTCGAGGTCCTCGCCGTCCGCACCCTTACCGGCCGTGGCCTTCTTGCCGCCCGCCTTCTTCGCTGCTGCCTTCTTGGCGGGGGCCTTCTTCGCTGCTGCCTTCTTGGCGGGGGCCTTCTTCGCCGCTGCCTTCTTCGCGGGAGCTGCCTCGGCTGCCGGAGCGGTGCCGGTGGCTGCCGCTGCGACTGGTGCTTCCGGTCCTGACTCTGAAGTCGAATCAGCAGTCTGACGTGTATCGGTGGCTGCCACGTACGCCCTTTCGTGACGGTGTCGTGCGGCGTCACGCCAGAGTGGTCATCCGGCGGAGAGGTCTACTGGTTTCGCCGGCGCGCAGCCGGGCTCTTCCATTGTAACGACCCATCCGAAATAGTTACGGAGCGATGCCCGTTTCGACCGCGAGCGCAGCACCGACGATTCCCGCCGTGTTGAGCAGCGCAGCAGGTACGACGGGTGTCCTGTTGGTCAGATGGGGGATCCACTTCTCGTGTTTGCGGCTGATTCCGCCGCCGGCGATGAACAGATCAGGCCACAGGAGGTTCTCGAACCGGGTGAGGACCCGGCTGACCTCGGCGGCCCATTCCTTGTACGACAGATCCTTCTTCTCCTTCACCGAGGACGCCGCCCGGTGCTCGGCCTCCTTGCCGTCGACCTCCATGTGGCCGAACTCGGTGTTGGGAAGCAGCACGCCGTTGTGGAGGATCGCCGAGCCGATGCCGGTGCCGAACGTCAGGAGGATGACGACGCCCTTCGCGTCCTTGCCCGCGCCGAGTGCGTCCTCGGCCATCCCCGCGGCGTCCGCGTCGTTGAGGACGGTGACGCGCCTGCCGCCGAGTGCGTCCGAGAACAGCGCCCGCGCGTCCGTCCCGATCCATCCCTTGTCGATGTTCGCGGCGGATCGTGCGACGCCGCCGGTGACGACGCTCGGCAGAGTGATACCGACCGGTCCGTCCCATCCGGCCTGGCGGATGATCTCCGCGACGGTCTTCGCCACCGCCTCGGGGGTCGACGGCTGGGGGGTGAGGAGCTTGATGCGGTCGCCGATCAGCTCGCCGGTCCCGAGATCCACGACGCCGCCCTTGACGCCGCTGCCTCCGATGTCGACACCGAACCCCGTTTTGGTCATGGCGTGTGCTCCTCCGTGTCGACGACGACGTGTTCTCCGGGCGCGCTTCTGCTGCCCGTCACACTAGTGCGTCCACGCGGGTTCGGTGGGTGATGACGCGTGACGACGCCGTAACCCGGAAGGGGAGCGCGGAACGCCAGCGGTGGTGTGAGGCAGCGAAAGTGTGTTCCGATGGGTGTGTGCATGCACCCCAGAGTTCAGACACCGCGCCCGGCCACGTCGGCACCGATCCCAGACGACTGCTCGAGGTCGCCGTCGCGGTGGCCGAGGAGGCCGCCGCACACGTCCGGGCCCGGCGGCCCGAGGTATTCGGAATCGTCGGGACGCGAGTGGAATCCGGCGACGCCGTGGCGTCGAAGAGCACTCCCACCGACCCGGTCACCGTCGTCGACACCGAGAGCGAGCAGGTCATCCGCGACCGCCTCGCGGAGCTTCGCCCCGAGGATGCGATTCTCGGCGAAGAAGGTGGGGGAGAGGGCGATTCCGCCGCGGGAGTGCGATGGATCGTCGACCCGATCGACGGCACCGTCAACTTTCTGTACGGGGTGCCCGCGTACGCCGTCTCGGTGGCCGTCCAGATCGACGGAGTATCCGTCGCCGGAGTCGTGGTCGACGTGGCTGCGCGGTCGACGTACGCGGCGATGCGCGGCGGCGGGGCGACCCTCACCGACGCCGACGGCCGGGTGAGCACACTGCGGTGCAACCCCGTCACCGACGTGTCGATGGCGTTGCTCGCCACCGGATTCGGATACGGCGCGGCCCGGCGCAAGGTTCAGGGCGCCCTCATCGCCGACATCCTGCCGAGGGTGCGGGACATTCGCCGGATCGGCTCGGCGGCCCTCGATCTGTGCATGGTCGCGGCGGGCCGTGTCGACGCCCATTTCGAACACGGGCTCAGTCCGTGGGACTGGGCGGCGGGCTCGCTGATCGCGACCGAGGCGGGCGCCCGCGTGCGGATCCCGTCGCCGCACACGTCGAGCGCGGACGGTGAAGTGGTGGTGGCCGCGGCCCCCGGCATCGCCGACGCGCTGGACGCCCTGTTCGCCGAGATCGGGGCGGACACCCCGATCCCGGAGGGGTGACCGGCGGTCAGCAGCGGGCGGTGCGCGCCGCCTTCAGGAGGTCGATGTCGAGAGGTGCGGGCTGGGTGCCGGGCGGCGGATCCTTCAGGGACCGCAGCACCTCCTCCGCGTCGGCGTTCGGCGAGATCTTGCGGAAATAGGTTCCGAGGGCCAAGTCGACCGTGTCGTCGGCGCGGGTGTCCTGGATGAGTTCGGCGCACGGGGCCACCAGCCAGAGCGCGCTCGCCGCGGCGGCGCCGTTCGGGCCGAACCGCAGCTGCCCCTGGCACTGCATGTTCTGGTCGACGTAGATCGGGTCGTTGCCCGCCTGGACGTCGGGGGCGCTCGCGAACCCGTAGTCGCTCAGCTGGGCCGCCACCTGCGCCGCCTGGCCGTGTTCGCCGTTGGCGTTGAAGACGCGCACCTTCGTGGCGGACAGCGCGGCGGGCTCCACGTCCCGCAACGTCGACCCGTCCACCCTCTCGCCCAGCGGCTGCGGCGGCGGGGCCGCGGGGTCGACCGGCTGCGCCGCCGGTTGCGGAAGATTGCAGTCGACGGTCGCGGCCAGATCCTCGTCGTCGCCGAGCACGCCGATCCACACGACGGCGCCGAGCAGGGCGAGGACCGCGAACACCACGAGGATCGGCATCGCCCGCCGCCGCCGGAACGGACGACCCTTGTCGTCGAGCGGGCTGCCTTCGGTGATCAGTGAAACCACAGTGTGCCTCGACCTCTCCTACGAACCGCGCTTCGAACGTTGTCGCCCGTCCAGCGCACCGATACAGGGCCCGGCCACACGTCGTGGCGCAGGTTCGGCACCTACCTTAGATCCCTGCGGCGTCATAACCCCGAACCCGTCCCCGTTGTGGAATGTCACAGCTTGCTGTGGTGTTGGTGACGATTAGCAGACAATTTGCGCGATCGGTCGATTCGGTTACGACTTTTGTACTTCCTTCGGCTACTGTCTGGCGGCCCCAGTCGTTCAAAGCGTGCAGAACGAGGGTCGGCAGAAGATGACAAAAGAGGCGTAGATCATGTTTCCGGAGCCTGGTGTCCGGGCACGAATCCATCCGCTGCAGCGCGCTGCAGCCGCAGGGTGTGATCTGCGCCGAGGCGGTTTTCGTGTGGACAGGTCGACCGGTGATCGGTTCGGCGCGCCGCACGGGCCGGGATACACGGAAGAAGATGAGGGGAAGGCGACATGGCAACTGACTACGACGCACCGCGGCGAACAGAGTCCGACGAGGTTTCGGAGGATTCGCTGGAGGAACTGAAGGCGCGACGCAACGAGGCTCAGTCGGCTGTTGTCGACGTCGACGAGTCCGACACCGCGGAGTCGTTCGAACTGCCCGGCGCGGATCTGTCCGGTGAAGAACTGTCGGTGCGGGTCGTACCGAAGCAGGCCGACGAGTTCACGTGTTCGAGCTGTTTCCTGGTGCACCACCGCAGCCGGCTCGCCAGTGACGCGGGCGGAGTGCTGGTGTGCAGGGACTGCGCGGCCTGACCGGCGGCGAGTTCGCGAGGCGGACGGTGGGAGGCCCACCGTCCGATCAGTCTCCGTCCGTCTGCGGCCGGGCACGGTCGAGTGCGGCCAGCAACTGCGCGGGCCGGCGCGTGCTGATCAACCAGTAGGGGGTCGGGTCCTCGGGGTCGTCGAGCACGATCAGCGCCATCGGCTTGACCCAGACCCGGTGTTGCACGAACGCGGCGGGGTCGAGCTGACGGCCGAGAGCCGCACTCTTCGCCGAACCCGGAACCTCGGCGACCCGCGCGATGACGTCCACCGGCAGATGCGCCTGTCCGACGCGCAGGTGGACGCCGCCCGGTTCCTCGACGACCTCCACGCGCAGGCGGCTGAGCCAGACGAGCCCCCACACGGGTAGTGGCAGCAGCAGGACGTACGGCAGCCATGCGCGCAGGCCGGGCGCACCCATGTGCACCTCCGCGGCAAGCAGCCCGGCGACGAACAGGCCCACCGCCCACCACCAGACGGGCACCCACAGGCGCTCCGAGTACAGCACGGGCGAGGCGTTATCGGTGGGCGCGACTTCGGGCCGGGACGTTTCTGACACCCGACCAGGATAGTCGGTCTCTGAGAGTAGGCTCGGTGCACGTGAGCGACCTATCTCCCGGCCATTCTCCCGCCGCGACCCCCACCATTCCGCCCGTCGCCCTCCAGCGGCTGGACCCGGGCATTCCGGTTCCGCAGCGCGCGCACGACGGCGACGCAGGTGTCGACCTCTGCAGCACCACCGATGTGATCATCGAGCCGGGACGCCGCGTCCTCGTCGGAACCGGCATCGCGGTCGCGCTGCCGCTGGGCACCGTCGGGCTGATCCACCCCCGATCCGGGCTGGCAGCCAAATCGGGATTGTCGGTGGTCAACACCCCCGGCACCATCGACGCGGGGTATCGGGGCGAGATCAAGGTGTGCCTGATCAATCACGACCTCGAGACCCCGATCGAGATCCGGCGGGGCGACCGGATCGCCCAACTGCTCGTGCAGCGAGTCGAACTGGTGTCCTTCGTCGAGGTCGCGTCCCTCGACGGCACCACCCGCGGCAGCGACGGACACGGGTCGAGTGGAGGCCACGCCAGCCTCGTCGGCAATGCCAGTGAAGGAGCCTGATCATGTTCGGACGTCGTAAGAAGGCGGAAGCCGAGGCCGACCGGCCCGATTTCTTCGAGGACGCCGAGACGCAGGACGCCGACGACTTCGACGCCGCGGACTACGAGGACGACTACGACGCCGTGACCGAGGTGGACGGCGGTCCGTACGACGCCGACGACCTCGAGTCGGGCGCCGACCTCACCGTCGGCGAGGTCGGGACCCGCCTCGACCTCGGTTCGGTTCTCGTGCCGATGCCGCAGGGCGCCCAGTTGCAGGTCGAGATGGCACCCGACGGTTCGCCGCAGGCCGTGCATCTGGTCACCCAGCACGGGCGCATCACGGTGGCCGCGTATGCGGCCCCGAAGTCGCCCGGTCAGTGGCGGGAGGTCGCCGGCGACCTGGCCGAATCCCTGCGCAACGACAACGCGACGGTGAGCGTCGAGAGCGGACCGTGGGGACGTGAGGTGTTCGCCGTCACGCCGAACGCCGACCTGCGCTTCATCGGCGTCGACGGCTACCGGTGGATGGTGCGCTGCGTGGTCGCGGGACCGAGCGGTGGCAACACCGCCGACTCCGAACTCGTCGCGACCGCCCGGGCGATCCTGCGTGACACCGTGGTGAAGCGGGGAAACGAGCCGAATCCGGTCCGGACCCCGCTGCCGGTGGTGCTGCCCGAGGCCCTCGCCCAGCAGCTGGCCGCCGCCCACCAGCAGCAGCTGGCGCAGCAGCAGGGCGGTGCCCCGCAGCAACCGGCCCCGCAGCAGGCTCCGGGTCCGCAGGGCGAGCAGCAGCCGCCGCAGGCCCCGGCTCAGCCGCAGCAGCGTCGCGGCGAATCGGGTTCGGCGATGCAGCAACTCGGTCGCTGAGTCCGCGTCCGGTGGGGGACCGCGACGCTCAGGCCGTGTGCAGGACCGAGTCCAGGGCACTGAGGCACGTGTAGCCGAGGACCGCCGGGTCGGCACCGATCTCGTCCAGTGTGACCGTGACGAGACCCGCGTGCGGTAGTCGTTCGGACCAGGTCCGGGCGACCTCGAGGGGGTGCACGGCGTCGTCGGTGGCGGCGGCGATGCCCACCGGCACCGTGATGCGCTCGAGGTCGTCGAGACCGGGCGCGTGGTACCGCGCCGCCTCGTCCAGCGCCGCCGGGAGGTGCGGCCACTGGGATCGCCAGGATTTCGCCAGTTCCCGGCCCAGCCACGGCGGGCTGGAGGCGATCATCTCGGCGGTGACCTGTTCGAGGCCGTCCGCCCGCAGCCGGGCGGCGGTGAACCGGGCGCTGGCCGCGGCGGGGGCGTCCGCGGCGGTCCCGGTCCACGCGGGCAGCGCCGCGAGTACCCCCGCGACGCGATCCGGGTGTGATCCTGCCCACTGCAAACACACCGCGGCGCCGATGGAGACCCCTCCGACGAAGATCTTTCCGTGCTGCGCGGCGGCGCCGTCGAGTGCGTCGAGATAGCTGCCGACGACCCGCCGGGGATCGGGTTCGACTGCGACCGTACGCACTCCACGGCTGGTCAGGGGCTCGGTGAAGGCACGGGCGACGAAGTCCGCATCGGACCCGGTACCGGGGAGCACGACGGCCACGGACGGCCGGTCATCAGAGGGCATGAGTTGATCCTGCCTGGTGTGTCACAGCGGCCTTCCGGTGGTGTGGTTGCGGGGAACCAATGGGTCTACAGTGGCGAATACACAGCCCTACGAGCGGCGCGAAGATCTCGCGTCGCACATGCTCCAGGAGCGCGCAATGGCACCCGCCACGGCAGGATATTTTCGTCGGCTGACTCGAAGGCTCACCGAGGACCTCGAGCAGCTGGACGCCGAGGAAATGGCCGAGACGTCTCAGGCGTCCGGCGCACAACGTGCCTGCGACTGCAGCCGCGGTGAAGAGGTCACCATGCTGGGACGGCTCCGCAGTGTCGAAGCCTGTCCGAAGTCCGGAAACGCCAGCATCGAAGCGGAATTCTTCGACGGCACGGAACAGATCAAGCTGGTGTGGATCGGGCGTCGGCGAATTCCCGGCATCGAGCCGGGGAAGACCCTGCTCGTGCGCGGACGTGTCGGTGAACGCGACGGCCAGAAGGTGATCTTCAACCCGTATTACGAGCTGCGCGGCGACTCGTAGGGTCCGCCTCGTGTGGCACTCTCGTTGAGTGACCGAAACGAAGCAGCAATCCATACTCGACCAGCTCGGTGGTATCAGCGGGCTGATCTATTCGACCCTGCCCATCCTGGTTTTCGTTCCGGTCAACGGTGTGTGGGGTCTGGGCCCGGCGATCTGGGCGGCGCTCGGCGTCGCCGTCGCCATTCTCGTCTGGCGTCTCGTCCGCCGCAGCCCCATCCAGCCCGCGGTGTCCGGGTTCTTCGGCGTCGGCATCTCCGCGTTCATCGCCTACCGCACGGGCGATGCCAAGGGGTACTTCCTGTTCGGCATCTACACGAGCCTCGCGTACGGGGCGGTCTTCCTGGTCTCGATTCTGGTGCGCTGGCCGCTCGTCGGCCTGATCTGGGGATTCCTCAACGGCCACGGCAACCTGTGGCGGCGCCATCGCGGCGCGGTGCGCGCCTACGACGTGGCCACGGCCGCCTGGGCGCTGGTGTTCGCGGCCCGGTACCTCGTGCAGTCGCAGCTCTACGATTCGGACCAGACCGGCTGGCTCGCGTTCGCCCGCATCGCGATGGGCTGGCCGTTGGCCGGATTGGCTCTCCTGGTGACGATCTGGGCCGTGCGCCGCGCCGACCGGATCGTCGAACCGGGACCCGCCGAGGACGTGGGCGCACCAACGGACGACACGGAAGCGGGCGGCCCCCGCGAGGAACCAGACCGCCCCTGACCGGTTCCTGATGCAGGACCGTCGGGACGCTCACCGGTTGCGCGGGAGACGAATTCGGCGTTGGTCGCGCCGGGCGGCTACGAGAGCCCGACCGCCGCGCGCAGGTCGTCCTCGACGTCCACCGCGGCGACGAACAGCAGTTCGTCACCGCCCTCGAGCGGATCGTCCTGCTGCGGCACGATGACTCGTCCGCCGCGGAGAATTGTCACCAGCGCGGCGTCGCGGGGCAATTGCAGTTTCCGGACGGGTTTCCCGGCGAGGGGAGTGTTGTCGGGCAGCGTGACCTCGACGAGGTTGGCCTGCCCCTGGCGCAGTGTCATCAGCCGCACGAGATCGCCGACCGACACCGCCTCCTCCACCAGCGAGGCGAGCATCCGGGGCGTGGACACCGCGACGTCGACGCCCCAGGACTCGTCGAACAACCACTCGTTGCGCGGATCGTTGACGCGGGCGACCACGCGGCTGACCCCGAACTCGGTCTTCGCGAGGAGGCTGAGGACGAGGTTGGCCTTGTCGTCACCGGTGGCCGCGATCACGACCTCGTAGGTTTCCAGGGAGGCGGCCTCGAGGCTGCTCAGCTCGCACGCGTCGGCGTGGACCCAGGTCGCCTCGGGCACCGACTCCTGCTCGACGTGCTCGAGTTTGCGCTCGATCAGCATGACGTCGTGTTCGCTGCGGACCAGTTCGCGCGCGATCGAGCGTCCGACTGCGCCGGCTCCTGCGATTGCGACTCTCATCGATTGTTTCCGTTCGGGTGGTCGATCGTGAACATTCTCACTGCCGTCTCGGCTCGAAGCCGTCTCAATTGTCCGAAGGCGGGGGATTGCCCGCCAGTGCCACGGCCTCGGCCACCGTTCCCGACACGGCCGCGATGTACACCTGGTCGTCGGCCTGGAAGACCGTCTTGCGGTCGGGCAGGACACCGGTGCCGAAGCGGATGATGAACGCGACCCGCGAATTGGTCGCCGCCTCCAGTTCGGCGACGGGCCTGCCGATCCAATCCTCGTGCAGGGACAACTCGGTCACCGCGACGGTTCCGGACGGGTCGCGCCACTTGGCGGTCTGGCTGTCCCGGGTGAGGGTGTGCAGGAACCGGTCCGTCGACCACGGGACCGTGGCGACGGTGGGGATCCCGAGCCGCTCGTACACGGCGGCGCGCTTGGCGTCGTAGATCCGGGCGACGACGCGTTCCACACCGAACGTCTCGCGGGCGACCCGCGCGGAAATGATGTTGGAGTTGTCGCCGGACGACACGGCGGCGAATGCCTCCGCGCGCTCGATACCGGCCTTGACCAGCACGTCACGGTCGAAACCCATGCCGACGACGGTGTGTCCGGGGAAGTCGGGTTCGAGACGCAGGAATGCGGCGGGATCGCGATCGATGACCGCGACCTCGTGGCCGATCCGGGTCAGCGAGCCGGCGAGGGATGAGCCGACCCGGCCGCATCCCATGATGACCACATACACCTTGTACTCCGTTTCTGGGCTCCGGTTTCACGTCTCGAGTACGTGCGTGCCGAATCGAACCGTACAGTGCCCGGACGGAAGAGCAACCGGGACAGAGATCGCAATCCGGACACATTGGTGGGTGAGGGTCCAGGTTTTCTGCGGACGGCTTACGCTTTGGCAGTGTCAAAGCTCTCGACCGCCACAAAGCGGCTACTGCTAGGCAGACCCTTCCGGAGCGACAAGCTCGGGCACACGCTGCTTCCCAAGAGGATCGCCCTCCCCGTCTTCGCGTCCGACGCGATGTCGTCGGTGGCGTACGCCCCCGAGGAAATCTTCCTGGTGCTGTCGGTGGCGGGCATCTCCGCCTACGCCTACACCCCCTGGATCGGGCTCGCCGTCGCCGCCGTGATGGCGGTGGTCGTCGCCAGCTACCGGCAGAACGTGCACGCCTACCCGTCCGGTGGCGGCGACTACGAGGTCGCGACCGTCAACCTCGGTCCCACCGCGGGTCTGACCGTCGGCAGCGCCCTGCTGGTGGACTACGTGCTCACGGTGGCCGTGTCCATTTCGTCGGCGGCGTCCAACATCGGTTCGGCGGTCCCGTTCGTGGCCCAGCACAAGGTGCTGTTCGCGGTCGCGGCCATCGTCCTGCTGACCGCCATCAACCTGCGGGGCATCCGTGAATCCGGTGCCGCCTTCGCGATCCCGACGTACGCGTTCATCGCCGGCATGGCGCTGATGCTGCTGTGGGGCTTCGTGCAGATCTACGTGTTCGGCGACGACCTGCGGGCCGAATCGTCCGGGTTCGAACTCGAGGCCGAGGACTCCCACCTGTACGGGATCGCGTTCGCGTTCCTGATCGCGCGGGCCTTCTCGTCCGGGTGTGCGGCACTGACCGGTGTCGAGGCGATCAGCAACGGTGTTCCGGCGTTCCAGAAACCCAAGTCGCGCAACGCGGCGACGACGCTGCTGCTGCTGGGATCGATCGCCGTCGTGTTGCTGATGGGCATCATCATCCTGGCTCAGAAGATCGGGATCGTGTACGCGCACAGCCCAGCCGAGCAACTGATCGGCGCCCCGTCCGGCTACCACCAGAAGACGCTGATCGCGCAGATCGCGGAGACGGTGTTCGGCGGTTTCCCCATCGGGTTCTACTTCATCGCCATCGTGACGGCCCTGATCCTGGTGCTGGCCGCGAACACGGCCTTCAACGGCTTCCCCGTGCTCGGCTCGATCCTCGCGCAGGACCGCTACCTGCCGCGTCAGCTGCACACCCGCGGCGACCGCCTGGCGTTCAGCAACGGCATCCTGTTCCTGTCCGGGGCGGCGATCGCGTTCGTCGTCCTGTTCGGCGCCGAGGTGACCAAGCTGATCCAGCTGTACATCGTCGGCGTGTTCGTCTCGTTCGTGCTCAGCCAGACGGGCATGATCCGGCACTGGACCCGGCACCTGAAGACCGAGAACGATCCCGCGTCGCGCCGGCGGATGCAGCGCTCCCGGGTGATCAACTCGATCGGCCTCGCCATGACCGGGGCCGTCCTGATCATCGTGCTCATCACGAAGTTCGCGGCAGGCGCCTGGATCGCGATCGTGGCCATGGTCGCGATCTTCGTCGTGATGAAGATGATCCGGAAGCACTACGACAGCGTCGCGCGGGAACTCGAGGAACAGGAATGGGACGGGGTACTGCCCAGCCGCACGCACTCCATCGTCCTGGTCTCCAAGTTGCACATGCCGACGATGCGGGCACTCGCCTACGCGCGGGCGACACGGCCGGACACGCTCGAGGCGATCACCGTCAATGTCGACGAACCCGACACCCGGGCGCTCGTGCGGCGGTGGGAGAAGAGTGACATCGCGGTGCCGCTCAAGGTGATCGAGTCGCCGTACCGCGAGATCACCAAACCCGTGCTCGACTACGTGCGCCGCGTCCGGAAGGACTCGCCGCGCGACGTCGTCACCGTGTTCATCCCCGAGTACGTGGTGGGGCACTGGTGGGAGCAGATCCTGCACAACCAGAGTGCGCTGCGGCTCAAGAGCCGGTTGCTGTTCCAGCCGGGGGTGATGGTCACCAGCGTTCCGTGGCAACTGAATTCGTCCGAGAAGGCGAAGACGCTGAACATCGAATACACGGCCGGGGCCTCGCGCCGCGGCTACGAACCCGACGACAAGTGACGGACGAGAAGCGTTGAGTGAGAACTGGTCGGACCGCCACCTCGAGCTGCGGCTGGGAAATCCGGGGCACGGCGGGTTCGTCGTCGCCCGCCACGAGGGCCGTGTGGTCTTCGTCCGCCACGGTTTGCCGGGCGAGCGGGTGATCGCCCGGGTCACCGAGGACCGCGGCGGGTCCTACTGCCGGGCCGACGCGATCGAGATCCTCGACGCGTCCCCGGAGCGGGTCTCCCCGGTGTGCGCGGTGTCCGGCCCGGGTGGCGCGGGCTGCTGCGATTTCTCGCACGCGAGCCTGCACCTGCAGCGGGACATGAAGTCGCAGGTCGTGGCGGAGCAGTTGGCGCGGCTCGCGCACCTGCAGCGGGATGTGGTCGTCGAGGAACTGCCCGGCACGGGGGACGGCACGGGCTGGCGGACCCGGGTGCGGCTGGCCGTCGACCCGGGCGGCCGTCCCGGCTACCACCGGCACCGCAGTTCCGGAATCGTGACGGACCTCGCGTGCCCGCAGATCGAGGCTGCCGCCTACGACGGTGTGGGCGAACACGATTGGAAACCCGGCAGCGAGGTGCAGATCGTTCTCGACGGCGCGGGGGAGAGGCACGTGGTCGAGATCGCACCGCCGAAGGTGTCGCGGACCGGCCGCACGAGTCCCGGCCGGCGCGGTGCCATGGCGCGGCGGGCCGCCGGCGGTGCACCGCGCGCGGAGCGGGTGGTCTCGGGATCGGGCCGCCCGGTGGAGCGGGTCCGCGACCGGGAATGGGAACTGGCCGCCACCGGGTTCTGGCAGGCACACCGCGGGGCCGCCGAGGCGTATTCGGCGGTGGTCTCCGAATGGGCCGGGCTGTCCGCCGGAGACACGGCATGGGACCTGTACGGGGGAGTCGGCGTGTTCGCCGCCGCTCTCGCCGGGGGCACCGGGCCGTCGGGGCACGTGGATTCCGTGGAGTCCGCGCGCCAGGCCGTGGCGGACGGCAAGGCCGCGCTCTCCGACCTCCCGCAGGTGCGCTTGCACGCCGACCGGGTCGAGCGCGCGATCGCCGGGTTGGCCTCCCCGCCACGGGTCGTGGTGCTCGATCCGCCGCGTGCGGGTGCGGGACGTGAGGTGGTCGAGGCGGTCGCCGCCGCCGGCGCCGAACGGGTGGTGCACGTGGGGTGCGACCCGGCGTCGTTCGCCCGCGACATCGGCCTGTACCTCGGGCAGGGATATCATGTCGACCAGTTGCGCGCGTTCGACGCGTTCCCACTCACCCATCACGTGGAGTGCATCGCGTTGCTGACGCGCTGACGAAGTTCTTTACCGAACGCAACAATACGTATAGTCGAGCGTCTACGTAGATCTCATACTATCTACCACTGGTGTGGCGTTTGTTGGAGATGTACGCGTGTCACGGCTACCCGCATCGTCTTGCGGTGGTGTGGGTTTGACCGTGTCCCACACCGACGCTCGAGGTGCAGGAACATAGCTGTTCGGAGTCACCCCCGCCCGAAGTGTCAGAGTGGGCAGGCTGCGGCGGACCCGGCGGTGCCGCGGTCTGCTCGGTGTCGGACTGGTCTTGCCCAGGGATGGCCGTACCGGCGCGTGCTCGGCGACCCGGATCGCGGGCAGCTGCCCCTGCCGCCGGGTCACCTTGCCTTTGCCGAGCAGGGCGCGTTTGGCCAGGTTGACCCCGGCGACGTGGTCGCGGTTGCCGCCGACCCGGCAACCCGAACACCACGCACTGTGGTAGCCGCCGGGTCGTGCCAGTGGTGCGTCGCAGCCCGGACACAGTGCGGAGGATCCGCGGGCCGGCACCGACACCACCGCGATTCCCACACCCCCGGCGGTGTGGGCGAGTGAGGTGACCGCCTTTCGGCGGGCGGACTGCGCGGCCCGATTGTTGTTGACCCGGCCGTGTCCGCGGGTCTCGAGGGTGCTGAGGTCTTCCACCGCGATCACCTGCGCGCCCGCCGCGGTGGCGTAGTCGGTGACCTGGCGGGCGAAGTGAAATCCCAGCTCCCGATTGATCCTGCCCCGTTTGACGCCCACCGCAGTCCGGTGCTCGTTGAGGACGGCGATCTTCTCCTCCAGTCGGGCGCGGACCTCGGGTTCGGCGTTGGTGGCGAGTTGCGTCAACCGGGCCGCCTTGCGGTGCAGCATCTGGCCTTCGGTCTGTAAACGGGCCAGTTTGGTCCCGAGGCCGCGGTCGTCGTAGGTGAAGCCCCGAAAGTCCTAGGACAGCCCCTCCGGGGTTTCGGTGGTGATGGCGGCGGCACCCAGGGTGGACGGTGACCAATCGACCCCGACCGCGACGGTCGCGGATCCCAGCTCACAGTCGGGGACGAGGTCGGTCGCCGCGCACCGCCACAACAAACCTTTCCGGTCGAGGGCCAGGGTCGGCAGGTGCCAGTCGGTGATCGCCCGGCCGTGCAGGTGCGCGGGGATGGTGGCGGTCAGCCGGACCCGCCGCCACTGCGCCCGCCCCGCCGGGGCCGGGCAGGTGGGCAGCTCCACCGTCAACACCAGCTCGTCACCGGTGACGGTGATCTGCGCGAGCTGCCGATCGGCAGCAGAGAGTCGGGCCATCGCGTTCGTCTGCGGTGGTCCCTGGATGTCGGTGATCCGCAACCGGCCGGCCAGTGCCCCGCTGTCGGTGCGACGGGTGCGTGCGAGGATTTGGCGCCGCACCCCCCGGGCGAAACCCAATGGCGCAGCCTGCGGTCCTGGTGGTCCAGGCCGGCGGCGAGCACGTCGAACGTGACCGGATGCCACACCCGCGCCACCAACTCGGTGCCGGCCGCCGCGATCAGGTCCAGCAGCCACCCCACCCGGGTATCGACGTCGTCAAGACCAATCGACTCGCCGGTCACGTCGTCGACCGCCACGTGGGCGCGGGTGGTGAACGCGAACTGCCGCGGCGCAGTCGCTCCCGGCCCGGTCATGCCGGCCGACCCGGCGCCAGGAACAACCCGAATCAACCCGGGCTCATCCCTCTCCCGAGAAGAACCGCCATCGCCCGACAAGCTCATCGATCACCCCCTTCCCGACGGTCTGCTGCCCCACCTCTCGCAGGGCCTCGACTCTAACGCCGACCACCGACAAGTACCGCTCGATCCGCGCCACCGGCGAACCGGGGCAATCGATCCCACCACACCACACCACCGGGTAGCGGCCCTCGGGCCCGTCGACGAGCATCCGCCCGCGCCCTGCCCGCGCCCCGCCCGCTGCTCCCCGGGACACGAACCGCGATCCTCCCCAATAGATACCTCCGCCCTCTCGGGAGTCGCTCCCGCACAACCCGATACAGTTCTGCCCAGATCGGCGCTCGGTCCGCGAGGCCACAGAGTCGGGGACCCGAACCCGCGCGCCGAGAAAGCAACCGGCCCTCCGTCGGCGACCGTGCGCACCCGAACGGCCGGCACTCCACGAATTCCGCAGTCACCAGTTCGCGGTGGCAGACAGTGCCAGAAACCGATAGCGAGTATTAGATACATTGGCAACAGATGAGAGCCTGCAGGTAGTGGGTGTTCGGGACGGGGACAGGATGTCGGTACAGGCAGATACTGCGCAAGCGCTCGTCGATGCGGTGTTCGCGCTCGGGCGGTCGTTGCGGGCGGTCGTCTCCGCGAGCGGCGAGACCCCGATCGCGCCCGCACTGACGAGCGTGCTCTTCGTCCTCGCGGCGCGCGGGGAGTGCCGGCAGAACGAACTGGCCGCCGACCTGTGCGTGAGTCAGTCGTCGCTGAGCAGGCAGATTTCGGAACTGGTCGACGCCGGATACGTGTCCCGCGCCGCCGATCCCCACGACAAGCGGGCCTCCCGGATCCGGGTGTCGCCGAGCGGGATGGACATCCTCGCCGAGACGACGGCGCGGCGGGCCGAACGGCTGCGCGGCATGCTCGAAGGCTGGTCGCAGGAACAGGCGCTGGCGGCGGTGACGTCGCTGACCCAGCTCACCGACACGTTCGCCGCCTCGGTGCAGCAGCGCGGCCCCCGGGCCTAGACCAGACGCCACCGCACGCGGACGTCCACCCGCGTCGGTTTCTCGCCGCGTTCGACGGCGACCGGGGAGTCGGCCGCCGCGAACGCCTTCGCGACCGGTCGCGGGGACACGTCGCCGACCTCGACCTCCGCGATGTCGAGCACCTCCCCCAGCGCGCGCCCCGACAGCGAGGCGTACTGCTCCGCCCTGTCGAGGGCATCGGCCCACGCCCGCTCCCGGGCGGTCGCCGCCAGCGCGGCCGGATCGGAAAAGTCGAATTCGAGTCCGCCGAGCCGGATGTCGTCACCGCCCGCACCGACACAGGCGGCCACCACCTGCGCCGGCGGCGGGGCGTCCGCACCGGCCTCGCGGACCGTGATCTGCAGCGTCGTCGCCGCGGTGTAACCCGTCACCTCGCTGCCGCGGCCCTCGGCCCACGTCGTCTCGGAGTGCACGGACAGCCCGGTGGTCGCGAGGTCGGGCCCCGAGACACCGTATTCGCGCAGGGTGTCGGTGACCGCGGTGCCCGCCCGGGCGACGGCCTCGAACGCGTCGGCCACCGCGGGACGCGTCGCCGTCACCGTGACGGTGATGCGGACGAGATCCGGAACCGCGGAGACGATTCCGGATCCGCGCACCGTCACCGCACGCGCGGCGGGATCGGCCTCCGGCACCGTCACGACTTCCGGTTGTACAGGCGCATCGTCAGCGGTCCGAAGATCACGACGAACCCGGCGCACCACCCGAACACGACGGCGAGATCCGCCATCTCCACCGACCCCGCCATGAGCCCGCGAATCGACGTCACCAGTGCGCTGATCGGATTGACGCCGACGAACGCCTGGAGCCAGCCCGGCATGGTCGCGGGGTCGACGAAGATGTTGCTGGCGAACGTCAGCGGGAACAGGATGAACATCGACACCCCCATGACCGCCTGCTCGGTGCGCATGAGCATCGCGAACATCGTCCAGATCCACGACAGGCTGAACGAGAACAACAGCAGCAGTCCGATCGACGCCACCACCCCGACGAACCCGCCGTCCGGACGGAACCCCAGGACCAGCCCGAGGATCAGGACGATGATCGAGGCGATCGTGTAGCGGACGACGTCACCGAGCAGCGCGCCGACGAGAGGTGACGGACGCCAGATCGGGAGCGACCGGAACCGGTCGAAGACACCCTTCTCGATGTCCTTGTTGAGTGTCAGGCCGGTGTACATGGTGATCATGACGACCGTCTGCACGAGGATGCCCGGCAGAAGGAACTGCACGTAGGTGCTGGTCGATCCGGCCAGCGCGCCCCCGAACAGGTACGTGAACATCAACGTGAACATGATCGGGAACATCGTCACGTCGAACAGTTGCTCGGGGACGTGCTTGATCTTCAGCAGGGCCCGCCAGCCGAACGACAGCGACGTCGACCACGCGGTGGGCCGCGCGGGCCGGGGGCCGGGCATCTTCAGGACGTCGGCGACAGCGGTGGCGGTGTCGGCGGTCCGGTCGGTGGTGGAGGTCATGCGTGCTCCTCGGTGGGTCGGCCGGTGAGGGAGAGGAAGACTTCGTCGAGGCTCGGCTGCCCCAATGCGAATGTGCTGACGGCGATTCCGGCGTCGTCGAGTGCGGGCAGCGCCCGTGAGACCCGGGCCGGGTCGTCGATGCGGGCGGTGAGGGCGGCCGGATCCGCTTCCTCGGTGACCGGCACCTCGAGCACGTCGCGCAGCAGCGCCGCCGCCGCGGGGCGGGTAGTGATGTCGGTGACCCGCACGTGCAGCGCACCCGATCCGACGGAAGCCTTGAGTTCGCCGGTGGTGCCCTCGGCGATCACCTTGCCGTGGTCGATGACGGCCACCCGGTCGGCGAGTTGGTCGGCCTCGTCGAGGTACTGCGTGGTCAGCAGTACCGTTGTTCCGCCGGCCACCAGCGCGCGGACGATCTCCCACACCTGATTGCGGCTGCGGGGGTCGAGACCGGTGGTGGGTTCGTCGAGGAAGATCATCTCCGGGGTGACGATGATGCTGGCTGCGATGTCGAGTCGCCGGCGCATGCCACCGGAGTAGTTCTTCACCTGCCGGTTGCCCGCCTCTTCCAGCCCGAACGCGGACAGCAACTGCTCGGACCGGGTGCGCGCCGCCGCGCGGGAGTACCCGTACAGCCGGCCCAGCAGCAGCAGATTCTCGCTACCCGTCAGATCCTCGTCGAGCGAGGCGAACTGCCCGGTCAGGGCGACCTTGCTGCGCACGGCGTCCGGTTCGGTCGCGACGTCGTGTCCCAGCACGGTGGCGGTTCCACCGTCGAGGGGCAGCAGCGTTGCCAGGATGCGGATCGCGGTGGTCTTGCCCGCGCCGTTCGGTCCGAGGACGCCGTAGACGCCGCCGAGGGGAACGGCCAGATCCAGGCCGTCGACCGCGTGGGTGGATCCGAACGTCTTGACGAGTCCCGTCGTCTCGATGGCCAGCTTTGTCGCTGTGAGCATTGCACCCTGCTTTCGATTCGAGCGTCGTCGGTTCCGAGCCCCAAGCCTGTCCGATTTTTCCGGTTCGGGCAACGGGTTTTTCCCGTGAGCCGGTCAGAGTCCGCCGCCCTGGCGCAGCAGCGCCCGCAGCATCACGTCGAGTTGCTCGTACGCGCCCGTCGCGAGACGTTCGAGCAGCGCCAGCTTCAGTTTCGGTTCCTCCGAGGCCATTTCGGTGTAGCGCTCGGTGGTCAGCACCGCGACCGTCACCTCGGTGTCGGCGCGGACGTCGTTGAGGAAACGGGAGTCGATCATCATCGTCATCTCCCCGAAGCTCATGCCGGCCGACAACGTCATGATCCGGTGCACCGCACCCGCATGGTCGGTGACCGTGGAACTGACGCTGCCGGACAGGATGAGGAACAGCCCGGCGGCCCGGTCACCCCGGTGGATGACGAGGTCGCCGCGGGCGTACGTACGGGTGACGAGGTCGCGGGTGAACCGTTCGAGTTGTATCGCGCTGAGCGTGGACAGCATGGGGTGCTCGGTGATCGTGACGGACGACGGCTGACGGGCCGTGCTGCAGTGCCGGTCGAGGAGGATGTCCTCACACCACTGCACGGCGGCGTCCAGGTCGGCGAACACCCGGCCCGCCCGTCCCGACAGGTCGGAGCGGGTGTTGCCGAGCAGACCGGCCGGGTCGACGAACGCCAGCGCGCACCCGCACTGTGCGAGGTCGGCCCGCAGGGTCTCGAACATCCGGCGGGCGACCCCGCTGACGTCGTCGACGCGCCGGACGTCGATCACCACCGCCTCCAGGTCCTCCTCGACGCCGCCGATCTCGCGGACGGCGCTCTCCGCGCCGGCGAACAGCAGATCGCCGTGCAGTTCGTAGATCCGGCTGCGTTTGCCGACGTCGTCGAGGGTGGCGCGCTCGGCGGGGGACCGCCGCATCCGGGACGGGGCGTCCGACACCGAGTACCGGGCGCGGACCGCGGAACGGGCGGCGCGGGTGACGTGCAGGAAGTGCAGTTCCAACTCGTTCGACAGGGCGCGGCACGCCTCGACTCCACGGACGCTGTTGCCGTGGGAGTCGAGGCGCGGCGAATAGATCGCGATCCCGATCTGACCGGGCAGGACGGCGAGCACGCCGCCCCCGACGCCGCTCTTGGCGGGCAGCCCGACCTCGTATACCCATTTGCCTGCGGCGTCGTACATGCCGCACGTCGACATCACACTCAAAACCCGCTCGACCAGTGCAGGCTCGAGGACGGTCTCCCCGGTGACGGGATTGACGCCGTTGTTCGCCATCGTCGCCGCCATCAGGCTCAGATCGCGGCACGTCACGTCGAGGGAGCACTGACGGAAGTAGAGGTCGACCGCCTCGTCGGGGTCGCCGGTGATGATGTCGAACGAGCGCAGCATGTGGCCGATCGCCCGGTTGCGGTGCCCGCTCCGCGACTCGGACTCGTACACCGACCGGTTGAACGTCAGGTCCCGTCCCGCGTACCGGGAGTACGTGGACCGGATCCGCTCGAACCGTGTCCGAAGGTCGGGACCGGCCACGAGCGACGTCGCCGTGATCGCCCCGGCGTTGATCATGGGATTGCGGGGCCGCTCCGTCCGCGGATCCAGGCTGATCTCGTTGAACGGCTCCCCGGACGGTTCGACGTCGATCTTCTCGGCGACGGCGGCGGAGCCGCGATCGGCGAGGGCAAGGGCATACGTGAACGGTTTCGAGATGGACTGGATCGTGAACGGCAACCGGGTGTCGCCGACCTCGTACACGTAGCCGTCCACGGTCGCGACGCAGATGCCGAACGAATCGGGGGCGACCGCCGCGAGCTCGGGAATGTAGTCGGCGAGCTGTCCGCCGCGGTTCTCCCGGGTCTCGGTGAAGACTTTTCCGATCAGCGCGTCCACGACGGTGCTCATGAGAAGACCCTAGAGGCTGTTCACGGCGAAGTCGGGTGTTCCGCCGGGCCCACCCGGCGACGCAATTGTGTGAAGCCGGTCACGGCTGTGGCCGGAATGCCCGAGGACGAAGCCGCACCACGGGGCCGCCGCGACCGGTACCGTGTGTCCCGACCTTCCGCGGCTCCGTAGACTGGTTCCACTGTGACGTGACACGAAGCCACGTGGCAGAGGCACGCAAGGCGGCGTGCATCACGGAGGGAGCGATCTCGTTGGGTGTTCTTGCCCGTATCCAGACGCCTGACGATCTTCGTCAGCTGAATCCGGCGGAGATGAAGCAGCTCGCCGCGGAGATTCGCGAGTTCCTCGTGCAGAAGGTCGCCGCGACCGGCGGGCACCTCGGCCCCAACCTGGGCGTCGTCGAGCTGACCCTCGCGCTGCACCGCATCTTCGAGTCGCCGGCCGACCCGATCATCTTCGACACGGGCCACCAGGCGTACGTCCACAAGGTCCTCACCGGCCGCAAGGACGATTTCGACTCGCTCCGCAAGCAGGGCGGCCTGTCCGGCTACCCCTGCAGGGCGGAGAGCGATCACGACTGGGTCGAGTCGTCGCACGCGTCGGCGGCGCTGTCGTACGCCGACGGCCTCGCGAAGGCCTTCGAACTGACCGGCCAGGCCCGGCACGTCGTCGCCGTCGTCGGTGACGGAGCCCTGACCGGCGGAATGTGCTGGGAGGCGCTGAACAACATCGCCGCGGGCAAGGACCGCTCGGTGGTCATCGTCGTCAACGACAACGGCCGCTCGTACGCCCCGACCATCGGCGGTCTCGCGGACCACCTCGCCGCTCTCCGGCTCCAGCCGGGCTACGAGCGCATCCTCGACAGCGGCCGGAGGATGGTGAAGAAACTTCCGTGGGTCGGACGAACCGCCTACTCGGTGCTGCACGGGATGAAGGCGGGCCTCAAGGACGCCGTCGCCCCGCAGGTGATGTTCACGGACCTGGGCATCAAGTACCTCGGACCGGTCGACGGCCACGACGAGGCCGCGCTCGAATCCGCGCTGCGCCGCGCGAAGGCGTTCGGCGGACCGGTCATCGTGCACGCCGTCACCCGCAAGGGCATGGGTTACGCGCCCGCCGAGAACCACGTGGCCGATCAGATGCACTCGACCGGCGTGATCGACCCGGTCACCGGCAAGTCGGCCGGATCGGCGTCCGCCGACTGGACGTCGGTGTTCTCCGCCGAGCTGATCGACCAGGCGAGCCACCGTCAGGACATCGTGGCGATCACTGCCGCCATGGCGGGCCCGACCGGTCTCGCCGCGTTCGGCGAGAAGTACCCCGACCGGATGTTCGACGTCGGCATCGCCGAGCAGCACGCCGTCACGTCGGCCGCAGGCCTGGCGCTCGGCGGCCTGCACCCGGTGGTGGCGGTCTACTCGACGTTCCTCAACCGTGCGTTCGACCAGTTGCTGATGGACGTGGCGCTGCTGAAGCTGCCCGTCACCCTCGTCCTCGACCGCGCGGGAATCACGGGCAGCGACGGCGCCAGCCACAACGGCATGTGGGACATGTCGCTGCTGGGCATCGTCCCCGGGATGCGGGTCGCGGCTCCCCGCGACACGGCCACCCTGCGGGAGGAACTGGACGAGGCGCTGGCCGTCGACGACGGGCCGACCGCTCTGCGCTTCCCGAAGGGCACGGTCGGTGACGACGTGCCCGCCGTGAGCCGCCTCGACGGCGTCGTCGACGTCCTGCACGCCCCCTCCGGGCGCAACGACGTGCTCATCGTCTCGGTCGGCGCGTTCGCCGGTCTCGCGCTCGCCGCCGCGGAACGTCTGGAACAGCAGGGCATCTCGGCGACCGTCGTCGACCCGCGGTGGGTGCTGCCGGTGCCGGAGTCGCTACTGAAGCTCGCCGAGGACTACACGATGGTGGTCACCGTCGAGGACAGCGGTCTGCACGGCGGTGTCGGGTCCACCGTGTCCGCCGCGCTGCGGTCGGCCGGGGTCGACGTGCCCTGCCGCGATCTCGGTGTTCCGCAACGGTTCCTCGACCACGCGTCCCGTGCGCAGATCCACGCCGAGCTGGGACTGACCGCGCAGGACGTCGCCCGGCAGATCACCGGGTGGTTCGCCGGACTCGGCAACCCGCGCCCCGGGCAGCAGAACGGGGTCGTCGCGGGCCTCGACGCGCAGCGCGCGGAGAACACCGGCCAGTAGGACCGCCTCACACGACAGATCCGGCCGAATCACAGTGTGATTCGGCCGGTTCCGTCGGTACCCGGGTCAGGTGTGCATTTCCTCGAGTTCCATGCCCTTCGTCTCCCGGACCTTCAACCGGACGAAGAAGTAGGACAGCAGCGCGAAGAACGCGAACAGTCCGTACAGGAACCACAACCCGACCGAGCGGGTGAGCGGCGGGAACGACAGCGTGACCGTGAAGTTCGCGATCCAGTTCGCCGCCGTGCTGATCCCGAGGGCGTAGGCGCGCATGTTGTTGGGGAACATCTCGCCGAGCATCACCCACATGATCGGGCCCCACGTGGCGGCGAAGAAGATCACGAACAGGTTGGCGCCGATCAGCGCGAGCGCTCCCCAGGGGCTGGGGAGCACGACGTCGTCGCCGCTGCCGGTCGCCTGGGAGAAGGCGACAGCGGCCAGCAGCAGGCTCACGAACATGCCGAGCGAGCCCACCTCGAGCAGAATCTTCCGGCCGATCCGGTCGACGAACAGGATGGCGACGAACGTCATGCCCACGTTGATGATCGCGGTGATCACCGACGTGGTGAACGACTCGTTCTCGGTGAAACCCACCGACTTCCACAGCGTCGTGGAGTAGTAGAAGATTGCGTTGATGCCCACGAACTGCTGGAAGACGGCCATGAAGATGCCGACCCAGACGAGTGGCTGCAGCCCGAACTTCGGTCCGCGGATGTCGTCGAACGACGCCGTCGACTCGTGCCGGAGGGTCAGCCGGATCTCGGAGACGCGTTCCTGTGGGTCGACCTCGCCGGTGATGTTCGCGAGGATGTCGGCGGCCTCCTGATCGAGGTGCTTGCCCACCAGGTATCGCGGCGACTCGGGGATCATCAGGGCGAGAACGCCGTACACGACCGCGGGAATCACGCCGACGAGGAACATCCAGCGCCAGGCCTCGAGGTTGAGCCACAGTTCGTTCGACGCGCCGCCCGCCGCATTCTGCAGCACCGCGTCCGACAGCAGCGCGGCGAAGATGCCGAGGGTGATCGCCAGTTGCTGCAGCGACGCCAGCGCGCCGCGGTACCGGGCAGGCGCGATCTCCGAGATGTACGTGGGCGCAATGACCGACGCGATACCGATGCCCAGACCGCCGAGGACGCGCCACAGCATGAGGTCGGGGACGCTGAACGCGAGACCGGACCCGAACGAGGACACGATGAACAGCACCGAGCCGAGCAGCATCACTTTCTTGCGGCCCCAGCGGTCCGCGAGGCGGCCCGCAAACCACGCGCCCACAGCACATCCGAGCAGTGCGATCGCCACGGCGAATCCCGTGAAGAACGACCCCAGCTCGAAATGGTCCTGGATGGAGTCGACGGCGCCGTTGATGACCGAGCTGTCGAAACCGAAGAGAAAACCACCCACCGCAGCGGCGACGGTGACGCCGATGACCTTCGCGGTGTGTCTTTCGGACATCTGCGTCATCGCATACCTGCTTTCGACGAGCGTTCCTGATGCGGGCACAACCGAACTAGGTGTCCCGGAATACGCTACGCCCGACACCGCCTCTCAGGCGGGAGTTCAGGCACCCGCTTTCGTCGCGGCCTCGCTGAGCTGAGGCGTCAGCTTGTCCAGAACCCACGGTGTCGCGAGGACGCTGGTCTGGCTGAGCCCCGAGATGATCTTCGTGTCCGACAGCGCGACCGCGGTACCACGGCCGATGGCACCGAGATTCGCGTAGGCCGGGTTCGCGGCGACGGTGGTGTTCTCCGGGACGAACGCGACCACGACGTCGGCGTCCACGTCGGAGATGTTCTCCACGGAGATGTCGGCGAAGAACTTGTCGGGGTCGTTCGACGCGGCCAGCTGCTGTACGCCGGGGGACACGCTGAAGCCGAGCTGCGTCAGCACCTGGACGCGGGGATCGGAGGGCATGTAGACGTTGACCGTCGCGGCGTCGGTGTCGAAGTTGATCACCGAGATCGTCTTGCCCGCGAACTCGGGATGCGCGGCGGCGGTCCGGGCGAGGGTGTCGTCGAGACCGGCCACCAGCTGCTCGGCCTCGGCGCTCTTGCCGAGTGCCTGCCCGACCAGTGTGGTCTGGTCCTGCCACGTGGTCTGCCACGCCTTGTCCGGGTACGCGACGGTGGGGGCGATGCCCGACAGCTTCTCGTACGTCGCCTCGTCGAATCCCTCGTACGGCGCGAGGACCACATCGGGCGCCAGCGCGGCGACACCCTCGACGGGGGTGGACGTGGCCGCGTCGAGCAACGTGGTCGCGGACGGGTCGAAACGGTCCTGCAGCCAGGGCATCACGCCGTTCGCCTCGGCGCCGTAGGTGTACTTCGGCATGCCGGCCGGTGTCTGGCCGAGGGCGTACACGACGTCCTGGGCGTTCCATCCGAGGGTGACGATGCGTTCGGGTGCCGCGTCGAGGGTGGTCGATCCGAAGGTGTTCTCGATGGTGACCGGGAATCCGTCACCGGACGCTTCCGCGGCGCCTCCGCCGTCGCCGGACGAGCACGCGGCGAGGAAGAGGGACGAACTGGCCACGGCGAGTGCGACGGCGAGCTGACGTCTGGCGGTGGGTGCGAACACGGCAACGACTCCTTCGGGACGAAAACAGAAGGTAAGCCTAACCTAGAGTCGGGCGCTCGTTCGGCGGACGGCGCCACTTCGAATCACCGTGATTGGAATTCCCGGGCCCGCCTCCGACTGGCGCATTGGCGGGTCGGCGTCGTGTTCGCGCTGGTGAGACGAGTCGCCTCCGGCGTGGACCCGGCCGATTCGCCGAGGCGCCCGGGGCGGGTGTTCGCGACGACTCCGGGCCCCGCGGACTGCCGTTAGCGTGTGTCTTCGGCCAGCTCACACGCACAATCGACGAAGGAAACCATGGTGGTGAATCCGACTCCCCTCCAGACGGCGTCACGCAGTTCCCGCGCGGACCATGCGCGCAGATTCGCCGACCTGCTGCGGCAGCAGATCCACGCGGAGTCCTTCGCCGACCGCGGATTGCCGTCGGAAGCGGAGTTGGCCGCCGAGTTCGGCGTGTCGCGCAACGCGGTGCGCGACGGACTGGCGCTGTTGAAGCAGGAGGGGCTCATCGACCGTGCCCCCCGTGTGGGAACCCACGTGGCGCAGCGCAAGTACGACCACGGCCTCGACGCCCTCCTGGGGCTGAAGGAGACGCTGAAGGGGCACGGCGAGGTCCGCAACGACGTCCGCGCGGCCGTGGAGATCAGTCCGCCGCCCGCCGTCGCCCGCCGGCTGCAGCTGGAGCCGGGCGAACCCGCCGTGTACATCGAGCGGGTGCGCTACCTCGGCGACCTCCCGCTCAGCCTGGACCTCACGTACCTCGTCCCCGACATCGGTGCCGAGATCCTCGGCCGCGACCTCGAAACCAACGACGTGTTCGCGCTGATCGAGGAGGTCTGCGGTCAGCCGCTGGGTTCCGCCGATCTGGCGATCGAGTCCGTCAACGCCGACGCGCACTCCGCCGCGAACCTCCAGACCCCCGAGGGCGCGGCGCTCCTGCTGCTCGAGCGCCTCACCCGGCTCGTCGACGGACGCCCGGTCGACCTCGAATACATCCGCATGCGCGGTGACCGGATCACCATGCGCAGCAACCTCGTCCGCAGACCCGACATCACGAACTGGGAGCTCACCTCATGACCTTGGTCAACCAACGCGCCGACGTACCCGTCACCATCGACGAGTCGCTGTGCATCGAGGGCTGCACCCTGTGCGTCGAGATCTGCCCACTCGACTCCCTCGCCATCAACCCGGAGAACGGCAAGGCGTTCATGCACGTAGACGAATGCTGGTACTGCGGCCCCTGCGCCGCGCGCTGCCCGACCGGCGCGGTCACCGTGAACATGCCGTACCTCCTCCGCTGAGCGAAAGACCACACAGATGAAGCGACGCTTCCCCACCTTCGCGATCGCCGCCGCGGCACTGACACTCGTGGCGACGAGTTGCTCCCTCGAACCCTCGACCGGCGACGGTGACGCGGTCACCGTGGTGATCGGGTACCAGTCCAAGACGATCAACACCGTCACCGCCGGAACTCTGCTGCGGGCCCAGGGCTACCTCGAACAGCGCCTGCAGGACGTCACGGAACGGACGGGGACGAAGTACTCCGTCGAGTGGCAGGACTACGACACGGGTGCGCCGATCACCGCTCAGATGGTGGCCGAGAAGATCGACATCGGATCGATGGGCGACTACCCCATGCTGATCAACGGGTCCCGCACCCAGGCGAACCCGCGCTCGAAGACGGACATCGTCTCGGTGACCGGATACAACCCCGAGGGCGCGCTGAACATGGTGGTGGTGCCACCGAACTCACCGGCGACCACGCTCGGCGACCTCGCCGGACAGAAGGTGTCCGCGAGCGTCGGCTCCGCAGGCCACGGCACCCTCGTCCAGGCACTCGACCGCGCCGGGATCGACCCGGCCACCGGCGTCGAGATCCTGAACCAGCAGCCGCAGGTCGGATCGTCGGCACTGGAATCCGGTCAGGTGGCGGCATTGTCGCAGTTCGTCGCGTGGCCCGGACTCCTCGTCTTCCAGGACAAGGCCAAGCTGCTCTACGACGGCGCCGAACTGCACACCCCGACGCTGCACGGTGTGGTGGCCCGGGAGGCGTACGCGGACGAGCACCCGGAGGTACTCGACGCGTTCCTCCGGGCGCAGCTCGACGCCACCCGGTTCGTGCAGACCGAACCCCTCGAGGCGTCGCGGATCGTCGCCGACGCCAGCGGGCTGCCGCAGGAGGTCGTGTACCTGTACAACGGCCCGGGCGGCACCTCCTTCGACACCACGCTCAAGCCCGGCCTGATCGGTGCGCTGAAGAACGATGTGCCGTACCTGAAGTCGATCGGCGACTTCACCGACCTCGACGTCGACGGTTTCGTGAACGACGCACCGCTGCGGGCCGCGTTCGAGGCGGAAGGTCAGGACTACGACACCACGCTCGCGTCCACCGCCAACCCCGCCGCCGTCACCGGCACCGACCCCGTGTGCGCCGCGCCCGCGACCGACCCGGCGCTGGCCGGGGAGGTGTGGTTCGACGGCGCCACCGAGACCCAGCCCGCCGCGAACCCGACCTGCCTGCTCCGGGCGGTGAAACAGGCCCGCGCCGAGGGCCGCGCCGTGCGCGCCGGCTACGTTCCCGACGCCGAACTGGGCACCCGATGGTTCGCGGACAAGGCGGTATGGGTACGCGACGGCGACACCTTCCTGCCCTTCACCACCGGCGCCGCGGCCGACCGCTACCTGAGGGCGCACCCGTCGGGAGCCGTGGTCACCTACGACCGCGCCGTCGAGGAGGTCCGGCCGTGACCACACTGGAACAACCGGACGTCCTTCCCGGCACCGAAGGTGTTGTGGAAGAACATGATCCGGAGGCGCGCCGACAGTCGTCGCCGTGGCGGTCCCGGCTCGTGCGGGTCGCCTCGGTGCTGGCCGCGATCCTCGCGTGGCAGCTGCTGACCGCCCACGACATCCGGCTGTGGCTGCGGTTCGACACACTCCCCACCGTCACCGACGTGGTGTCCGCGTTCGGAACCCAGCTGCAGACCGACCTGTTCTACCTCGACCTCGGACAGTCGCTGATCCGCATCCTCAGCGGATTCGGACTCGCCACGGTGATCGGGGTGGCCACCGGAATCGCCCTCGGCAGATCGGAACTGTTCGCCGACGTCCTCGGCCCGCTGACCGAACTCGCGCGGCCGATCCCCGCCATCGCGGTGGTACCCGTCGCGATCCTGCTGTTCCCCAGCGACGAGGCGGGCATCGTGTTCATCACGTTCGTCGCCGCGTTCTTCCCGATCATGGTGAGCACCCGGCACGCCGTCCGGGCACTCCCCACGCTGTGGGAGGACTCGGTGCGCACCCTCGGCGGCGGACGCTGGGACGTCCTCGCCCGGGTCGTGCTGCCCGGGATCCTGCCCGGCGTGTTCGGTGGACTGTCCGTCGGGATCGGGGTCGCCTGGATCTGCGTGATCTCCGCCGAGATGATCTCCGGCAGGCTCGGTGTCGGGTACCGCACCTGGCAGGCGTACACGATCGTCGACTATCCCGGCGTCTTCGTCGGCATGATCACCATCGGCGTCCTCGGATTTCTCACGTCCGGGGCGGTCGAACTGCTCGGCAGGCGCGTCACCCGCTGGCTGCCCCGAGGGGAGCGCGCATGACCGCCACCACCGGAACGCCCGTGGCTGCCGGCATGTCGCTGGTCCTCGACGACGTCACCCTGTCCTACACCGGCACACCCGTCATCCGTTCACTGTCGCTGACCGTGGTGCCCGGCGAGATCCTGGTGCTCACCGGCCCTTCGGGGTGTGGCAAGTCCACGGTGCTGCGGGCACTGGCGGGCCTGCTGCCGCCGGATTCGGGGCGGGTCGTCGCCGACGGTGCCGCGGTAGAGTCCACCTCCCGGGATCGGGCGGTCGTCTTCCAGGACAACGCGCTGCTGCCGTGGCGCACGGTGCGCTCGAACATCGAACTGGCCCTCGCGCTGCGCGGCGAACCCCGCAAGGGGCGCCGTGAGACCGCCGACCGCTGGATCGCCGAGGTGGGCCTGACAGGGTTCGGCGACTTCCTGCCGAAGAACCTCTCCGGCGGCATGCGCCAGCGGGTCCAGTTGGCGCGCGGGCTCGCCGGCGCGCCGCGGGCCGTGATGATGGACGAACCATTCGGCGCCCTCGACACACAGACCCGCGGCGTCATGCAGCGACTGCTCGTCGACACGTGGAGCACGCACCCGACGACGGTGGTGTTCGTGACCCACGACGTGGACGAGGCGGTGCTGCTCGGCGATCGGGTGGCGGTGCTGGGCCGGGCGGGTGAGCCGCTGCGGGCGCTCGTCGACATCCCGCACCCCCGCGACCGCGACCACCTCGACCATCCCGGCACCCGTGCCGCCCGCGCCGACGTCCTCGGCGCGCTGAACCACACTCCGGAGACCTGATGGACATCCCCGACCTCGCCGACACCGTCCGACTCGACTGCGACGTCCTCGTCATCGGCGGCGGCACGGCAGGCACGATGGCGGCGCTGACCGCCGCCGAGAACGGCGCGAACGTGCTGTTGCTCGAGAAGGCGCACGTGCGCCATTCCGGGGCACTCGCCATGGGCATGGACGGTGTCAACAACGCCGTCATCCCCGGCAAGGCCGAACCCGAGGACTACGTCGCCGAGATCACGCGCGCCAACGACGGAATCGTCAACCAGCGCACCGTGTACCAGACCGCGACCCGCGGTTTCGCGATGGTGCAGCGCCTCGAGAAGTACGGCGTCAAGTTCGAGAAGGACGAGTACGGCGAATACGCGGTCCGCCGGGTCCACCGCTCCGGTTCGTACGTGCTGCCGATGCCCGAGGGCAAGGACGTGAAGAAGGCGCTCTACCGGGTGCTGCGGCAGCGGAAGATGCGCGAGAAGATCCGCATCGAGAACCGGCTGATGCCGGTCCGGGTCCTGACGGAGAACGGCCGGGCGGTCGGCGCCGCGGCGCTGAACACCCGCACCGGCGAGTTCGTCGCGGTCGGCGCGAAGGCGGTCATCCTCGCGACCGGCCCGTGCGGCCGGCTGGGACTGCCGGCGTCGGGGTACCTCTACGGCACCTACGAGAACCCCACGAACGCCGGCGACGGCTATTCCATGGCCTACCACGCGGGCGCCGAACTCAGCGGCATCGAATGCTTCCAGATCAACCCCCTGATCAAGGACTACAACGGCCCGGCCTGCGCGTACGTCGCGAACCCGTTCGGCGGCTACCAGGTCAACGCCGAGGGGGAGCGGTTCGTCGACTCCGACTACTGGTCCGGGCAGATGATGAGCGAGGTCAAGAGCGAGATCGAATCCGCCCGCGGCCCCATCTATCTCAAGGTCAGCCACCTGCCGGAGGAAACCCTCGACACGCTCGAGTCGATCCTGCACACCACCGAACGCCCCACCCGCGGCACATTCCACGCGAACCGCGGTCACGACTACCGCAGCCACGACATCGAGATGCACATTTCCGAGATCGGCTTGTGCAGTGGGCATTCCGCGTCCGGCGTGTGGGTGGACGAGCACGGCGCGACCACCGTCCCGGGTTTGTACGCCGCCGGCGACCTGGCCTGCGTCCCGCACAACTACATGATCGGCGCGTTCGTCTACGGCGACCTCGCCGGATCCCACGCCACCGGCACCCTGCCCGACGTCGACGCGCCGGACGCGCTGCCCGCGGAACAGCTGGCCGCCGCACACGAGCTGATCTACCGGCCGCTGCGCAACCCGGACGGCCCGCCCCAGCCGCAGGTCGAGTACAAGCTGCGCCGGTTCGTCAACGACTATGTGGCACCGCCGAAGACGGCGACGAAACTGTCGATCGCCGTCGAGACGTTCGAGCGGATGGCGGGGGAGATCGCCGGGATGGGCGCGACCACCCCGCACGAGCTGATGCGCTGCGCGGAGGTCACGTTCATCCGCGACTGCGCCGAAATGGCGTCCCGCAGTTCCCTCACCAGGACCGAGAGCCGGTGGGGGCTGTACCACGAACGCGCCGATCTTCCCGAGCAGCAGGACGACGAATGGGGTTACCACCTGAATCTGCGGCGCGGCGAGAACGGCGACATGGAATTCTTCAAGCGCCCCGTCGAGCCGTACTTCGTGCCGGTGCCCGGACTCGATTCCCTTCCGCCGGTGGACCGCGCCGTCGTCCCCGTCGCTCAGCCGCCGCTGGTCGGGGGCCGCGCGCCGGTGGAGGAACGTTCCCGCATCGCGGCGCCGACCCGGCAGGAGCCGTCCTCACCGGCCATCGTCGCGGTCCTCGGACTCGACGCCCCGAGCGTCGCCGAACTCGCACCGTACCTGCAGGACGCCGATCCGCAGGTCCGCGTGACGGCACTGTCCGTACTGACCGAAGGGACACCCGACGGATTCGGCGCCGCCCTCGTCGACGCGCTCGGCGACACTGCGGTGACGGTGCGCCGCGCCGCCGCCGACGGACTGCGCGAACTCGTCGAGGTGCTGCCGTCCGCGGACGGACTGGCCGCGCACCTGGGGTCGTCCGACGCCGTGGTCCGGGCCGCCGTGGTCGACGTCCTGCGCGCCCTGCACGCCGGTGCGCCGGAACACTTCCTGACCGCGCTGTCCGACGCCGATCACCACGTCCGGATCGAGGCGGTGCGGGCACTGGTGTCGCTGGACCGGTGGGAGTCGGTGGCCGCGGGGGCACACGACGAGAACCGCGAAGTGCGGATCACCGTCGCGCACGGCCTGGCCACCGTCGGGCTCGGCGGTGTCGAGACGGTGCGCGCGCTGGCCGGAGACCGGGATCCGCTGGTGCGCGCCGCCGCGCTCACGGCGTTCGCGAGCCTCGGCTGCCGCGGTGACGACGTCGCGCTCGCGACGGCGGCGCTGCGGGAGTCGGCGTGGCAGATCCGGCAGGGTGCCGCCCGGGCACTCGCCGGTGCGGAACCCGACGTCGCGGTGCCCGTGCTGGCGGACGCCCTGACGGACGCGCACCTCGACGTGCGCAAGGCCGCGGTCCTCGCACTCGGCCGGTGGACCGGCGACCGCGGCGCCGTCGACGCCCTCACCGCCGCGCTCGAGGACACCGACGCCGACGTGCGGGCCTACGCCCGCCAGGCCCTCGCCGCCGCCGACCACGTCCCCGTCCCCTGAGCAGGTGAGTGGCAATGCGTG
>NZ_JBHUSF010000074.1:0-32720 GCF_042673295.1 Rhodococcus sp. NPDC057014 | reverse complement strand
CCACAATCCCGGTCGTGTCGGGAAAGATGTGTCCGGCGCAGAGCGCAAAAATACTGTTGCCGAACTCGCGCAAGTGCGTCGCGGAGCTGACGGGAGGTACGGATCGTGTTGTCGGTGAACATCTTCATCGATCCTTCGAGCACGCGTTCCTGGAGCTCCGAGGTCCCATACGCGAGCAGGACGAGGCCGGACGATGACGCATGCAGCGGCAGCCTGCCCGCGATGCGGGAGTAATTGATCGCCGCGCCGGGAGCGCTGAGCCGCTCGACGAACAGCACTTCGCCGCCCTCCAGCACGCCCAGCTGGGTGTGCTGGCCGACCACGGCGTGCAAATCCTCCATGAAGGGCATTGCGGCCTCTCGCAATCCGACGGTCGACGATGCCCGGGAGGCGACCTCCCAGAGCCGCACACCCATTCGTAGCCGCCGGCCGTCCCGTTCGAACCACCCGTGGCGGACCAGTTCGTCGATCAACCGTGAGGCGGTGGCGACATGCAGCCCGGTCCTGCGCGCGATCTCCGAGACGGTCAGTGTGCTGTCACCGAGACCGAACGCCTCGACGATCCGGATTCCTCGCGCAAGGACGGATTCGCCGGTCGCGAAGCGTGCCATCGCCGATCACCTTTGCCTCGAATGTTCTGCTATTCAGCGCTGTTGCCGATCAGAGTGCGTCATCACGGTTGTGCGGCAACAGGAAAATCCGCATTTCTCGCGACTGCCGGCGGCCGTATCAGGGATGACACACCCCGCCGAGGTCGCGGTGGCCTACCAGGATGCGGCGAGCGGGCAAGATTCCGCTTATGGCATCGCGACGGGAAACGGACTCGTTCGGCGACGGGCGTTCACGCGGTGAGTGCCCAGCGCGTATCCGGCCGCCGACCCGGCGAGGGCAAACGCACGGAGTGAATTTCCTCCGCCGCAGGAACGATTCGATCCGGTCCGGTCCGATTCGCACGCCTGTCCCGCTCCGTGGTGCCACCCCAGACCCCGAAGGTCTCGTTAGCGTTCAGCGCATATCGACGGCACTCCCCTATCACAGGGCACTGTGTGCAGATCGATTTGGCCGCCGCCTCCCGGCGGACTTGTTCACCGCGTCCATCGCCGTCCAGGTGGAAAAGGGTGTTGGTGTCCATGTTCCGGCAGCGTGCTTGCAGTTGCCAGTCCCATTCTTCGGCCGGTGCGCCGATCCGCAGAGGATTCCGGCTAGGCATGATGGGCTCTTCCGCTCTGAGGACGGGGCTACCAGAAATTAGGGGCCGGTGGATGGCGACCGGATTCGGTCACAGACGAGCACGCATGCCCTTTCCGGATACCCAGCCCGCCCCTTGCCCGGACGACCCGACCACGGCGGCGAGCTTCCGGTGCGACGAGTGATGATGCCGAACCGCTTTCCAGCATAAAGCAACTAGCTGCGTTGCCGAGTACTCGACGCCACCGTGCGGGTTGGTTGACTATCCGAGGGGACGAAATCGGGATCCGTGGAAGACGAGGGGATCCTGGTCTGTGTCGGCCGTCACGCCCGTGACTTCCAGGACCACGATCTCGTGATCACCCGCGGGGTACTCGGCGTAGATCGAGCATTCGAGCGTCACGCATGCGCCGTCGATGAAGACGGCTCCGCCCTGTGATCGCGATCGTGAGATGTCCTTCCACCGCTCGCTCTTGTCCTTGTTGGCGAGTTGTCGGCACAGGTGGTCCTGACCGGTGGACAGGACGGATACACCGATCGAGGGCGCGTCGCGCAGCATCGGCCAGGTGGTCGATGAACGCTGGACCGCGAACATCACCAGGGTCGGGTCGAGCGAGACGCCCACGGTGAATGACGACGCCACCAGGACGACGTCGGAGTGGTCGATCGTTGCCGCCAGTGCGGCCACGCCGGACGGATAGTGCCCGAATACGCGACGGAGGTCGTCGCGCATCGCGTGCCCGGCCGGCTCAGCACGGCGAGACGTCTGGGTAATCATGGGGAGTCCTTTGTGATGGATGGGCCAACAACGAGATGTCGGGGTGTCGGTCGGGTCTGCCGGGCAGCCCGCGACCGACACCCCGATTGAGTCAGGCCTGAACTGATTCGACGGGCGAGGATCGCTTGTCCACCGCGGTGGCGACCACGTTGAGGACCAGCGCTGCCGCGGCGAACAGCAGGATGACGAGCAGGGCGCGAACCGACGCGATGATGGTCGCTGCCTCGTCGAAGGGCCCGGCTCCCGGGTTCGTCGACACCATGATCACGGTCAACGCGGTGCCGAGGGCCGCACCGATTCGCTGGGCGGTCACCACCACTCCGCCCGCGCCGCCGGCGATGGCCGGCGGCACCGGCGACAGGATGGAGGACACATTCGGTGCGACGAAGATTCCGCTGCCCAGCCCGGCGACGAAGATCGGCAGGGTGAGCACCAGGAGATGCGCGTACGGCTCCGCGAGGAGCAGGAAGTACAGCGCCACATACCCGCCGACGAGAAGCACCAGGGCGAACGTCACGGCGTGGCGTCGGAGTCGTACGGCCACCCGCTCACTGAGCGCGGCACCGAGGATGGCGCCGACGGAGAACGGGAGAGTGACGAGCCCGGCCGCCAGTGCGGTTTCGCCACGCCCGGACTGCCACAACACGGCCAACGCGATGTAGATCGAGGTCGTCGCGCTGGCGAAGGTCAGCACAGCGACGATCAGCCCGAGGGAGAAGGACGGGTAACGGAACAATGTCATCGGGATCAGCGGCTCGGCGTTCCGGCTGGCACGTCGGCGTTGCCAGTAGACGAACGCGACGGCGACGGCGATCGCAACGCCAAAGCTCTCCGGCGCCCACGCGGGAAGGCTGCCTCCGTCCGTCTGAATGAGCGGAGCCATGGCTCCGAAGATGACGAGCGCAAGCATGGCCATACCGAGTACGTCGAACCCGCCGGCCTTGTGGCTGCGTGTGTTGGGCAAGATCATGATTGCGGCCACGATGCCGAGGACGCCGACCGGTGCGGTGGCGAGGAAGGCGAGTCTCCACCCGAGTCCGTCCGAGGTGTTGTCGATGATCCACCCGCCGATCAGTGGCCCGATCGACGTTGCACATCCGGTGACCACGGTCAACAGCCCGAATGCCCGAACCCTGGCCGCACCGGTGAAGAGAACCTGAATGTAGGCGAAGACCGGGGTGACCATGACGCCGCCGGCGATACCATGCGCCACGCGCGCCGCGACCAGAAGTCCTTCCGACGACGCCGTCGCGGCGATCACACCGGTGAGAACATAGCCCACCATGCCGAGCACGAACAGTGGCTTGTGGCCGTATCGGTCGCCGAGTCGGCCGGCCGGAACCAGGGAAAGCCCGTAGGCAAGCGCGTATCCCGTCACCACCCAGGACAGGGTCGCGTCGGAGGCGCCGAGACCGGTCTCGATCGCCGGTAGGGTGATGTTGGCGATGGTGGCGTCGGTGAGTCCGATGAGGACCGCAATGAGCAGGACGCCGAGCGCCGTCCAGCGACTACGTGCTGACATTGTGGACTCCAACGTCTCCTCGGCAGGAGGTCGTTCTTGTGGAGGTATGACCGCCGCTGTTCCCTCGTGGGTGTGTTCGTCGTGCACGGGAGGCTCCTGTTTCAGGGGGTGGTGGATCTATGAAAAAACTCTTTCGGGGTGGGGGAACGAGCGACCGCCAGCGCGGCGACTTGGCGACCTCAGAAAGCGAAGAGGTTTTCGCGCAGTGTGTTACCCGAGTAGTCGGTCCGCATCGCGCCCAGCCGCTTGAGTTCGGGCACCACACCATCGAAGATTCCGGACAGATGCGACTCGTTCGCATCCTGCGTGGCCATGATGATGTAGCCGTCGCCCCCTGCCTCCTCCATGGCAGAAACCAGGTTCTGCGCGACATCGGAAGCCGGACCGACGAGGCCGAGCTCGTCGTCTCCCCAGTTGAAGTCGATGATGGCATCGCGCAGGCTCTGACCTCGGCGCCCCTTCTCCTTCAGCGACTCGACCATGCTGGTCGTGCCGTTGGCTACGACGTCCTGCGGGAAGGGCTCGTCGAGAGGGAACTGGTTGAGGTCGACGCCGAGATGCGCCGAATGCTTGCCGAGCACGGACAGCAGTTGCGAATCGGTGATACTCGATCGGAAGTCCGCTCTGGACTCCGCCACATAGAGGTGGGTGGCGTACATGATCTTGCATTCCTTGGGATCGCGTCCGAACTTCTTCATCCGGCCGTGAATGTCCTCGCGGAAGGCCTTCATCGCCTCCACCCCACCGATCGTGGTGGACATGACCAATTCGGCGTTCTGTGCCGCGAAGTCCCGACCTCGCGGCGAACCGCCGGCTTGGGCGAATACCGGTGTGCGCTGGGGTGAGGGCAGTGAGTTCAAAGGTCCGCGGACCTTGAAGTGCTTACCGAGGTGGTCGATGGCGCGGACCTTGGCCGGGTCCGTGTAGACGTTGTTCTCCTGGTCGCGGATCACCGCGTCTTCATCCCATGAATTCCACAGCGCACGAACGACTTCGAGGAATTCCTCGGCGATCTCGTAGCGCTCATTGGTGGGCGGAAGAGCGTCGAGGCCGAAGTTCTGGGCGGACTCGTTCTCACTCGAGGTGACGATGTTCCAGCCGGCGCGCCCCCGTGAGAGGTTGTCGATCGTCGAGTACAGCCGCGCGAGCAGGAACGGCGGGTACAGGGTGGTCGAAGCGGTGGAGATCAGACCCAATCGTGTCGTCTTCCCTGCGAGATAGGACAGCAGGGCGACCGGGTCGTTCTTCGGCGCACTGAGCGCGTACCGAAGGTCCATGTCGATCGAGCCACCGACGGTGGTCGACACGGCCGCCGTGTCCTCGAAGAACATGAAATCGAAGTGAGCATCCTCCGCGCGCTGCGCCAGGCGTGCGTGGTACTCACCGGACCACCAGTCGGATCCGTACATCCGGTCGCTTCCCGCTTGCCACGCGGGCGGCGAGAAGGAACTGAAGAATCCGATGTGAATGGGTGTCGTCATAACCGTCTCCTGAAGAAATGGGTGAACTCTGTGGACACGGCTGGAAGGCTGTGGAAAGAGCTCGAATTGCGGATAGTTCGCCGCGAATAGCGATTTGAATGACTGCAGATGGTCACGGGAGCCGAGGCGGATAGCGCCCGCGTGGGGTGTGAGGCGAGGGCTCGGCAGTGATCATCCGGCTGCTTTCCCGTCGATCCGGCCGTCTCGGCGTCGTTGTCGAACAGGGATTGGCCTCTCGACGATCAGGCCGTTGGTGTGGATCAATCGTAGGCCTGCAGTGTGTTTCGGATCGACACTTTTAGGTAACAACTGTGTAACACATCACATCTTAGGCGAGATTTCGCGGACATCACTGCAAGTTTGTCCACTGTCAGTGTCTATCAATGCACACCAATAAACACTAGGCAGGGTGGGCACCCTGTTCGGCCCCGATGCACTTCGCTTCTGAGGTCACTGAACTTGCGGAGGGTCCGAGAGGGGATACACGGTGCGGGTGTCCCACTCGGACTCGGGCTCGTAGCCGTAGATCCAGTTCATCCCCAAGGGGGTGTCGCCCTGGCGGGTTCGTTCCTCGAACGTCCGCCGGCGCTGTTCCCAGTCGCCGGCGTGCACGAGCTTGCTGTTCGCGAGTGACTGCCGTTGGATCGCGTGAGCTCTCGGGATCCGGACGTCGCGGAAGCGCGCGAGTGCCAGTTCGGGATCGGAGCGCAGTGCGTCGAGCCACCGCGACAATATGTAGGCATCTTCGAATGCCTGCGCGGCTCCTTGACCTGCGTTGGGCAGCATCGGATGCGCGGCGTCGCCGATCAGCTGCACACGTCCGCGGCCCCAGTCGTGCGATGGCTGGCGCCCGAACAGGCCCCATTTCGAGCAGCTCGTCACGGCGTCGAGCAGCTGTTGCAGCTGGGGTGTGGCGCCGGGGAAGGACGCTCGCATCTCGTCGGGGTCGCCTGCGATCGACCAGCCCTCTTCCACCCATTCCTCGGTGTCCGACTGCGTGGTGATGTTGATGATGTCGGTCCCGCGGAGGTAATAGGTCATCATGTGGCTGCCCTTGCCGATCCATCCGCAGAACCCGTGGGGCCCGAGAAGGCCGGACGGGAGGGACTTGCCGTCGAGCTGCGCGCGCCACACCATCTGTCCGGTGAACTGAGGCGGGTCTTCCTCTCCGTAGAGGTGCCTGCGGACCGGGGAGTGGATGCCGTCGGCGCCGATGACGATGTCGGCTCTCCGATCGGTGCGGCCGTCGAATTGGAGAACCACTCCGTCGTTTTCCTCGACCAAGCCCACGCATCGGTGCCCGAGATGGACCCGCGAGCTGTCGAGCGCGTCGGCGAGCACGTCGAGCAGATCGGCACGGTGGAAGGTGTAGTACGGGGCACCGAAACGATCGGCCGCGTTCCCGTTCTTCGCCAGACCGGTTTCCACCAGCTCGTCGCCGGTGTACATCGAACGCTGGATTTGGCCGGTGATCGGATTCCCCACCTCGGCGAGTCGAGCTCCGAGGCCGATCGCCTGCAACGCCTTGGTGGCCTGCGGGCTGATGTTGATCCCCGCACCGACCTCGCCGAGTTGGCTGGTGCGCTCGAATACGTCGACCTCGAAACCGCGTACTGTCAACGCGATCGCGGTGGCGAGGCCACCGAGACCACCGCCGACGACGGCGATGGATGGACTGTCGGACATAGCTGTCACTTTCGATAGAACGTCAGGTTGCGGTTGGTGCGCCGTGGGCGTGGCGGCCCCGGACGGCGTCGCGTCACTAGACCCAAGTCACCACCCTGTCCTCGGGCAGACGCGGCAGCCGGCTGACAGCCGCATCGGACGCCGGGTAGCCGAGATTGACCAGCACCAGCGCATGCATCGTGTCGGGGTCGAGGAACTCCTCCGTCACCGCCTCCGCGTCGAATCCCGCCATCGGCCCCACCGACAATCCGACCGCTCTCGCCGCCAGCATGAAGTAGCCGGCCTGCAGGGTCGCGTTGAAGTGCGCGTACTTGATGCGCAGCCCCGCCGGCCCCTCGTCGAGCATCTCCCGCAGCCCCTCGGCACGAGGAAACAACTCCGGCAGGTCGTGGTGGTAGTTGTAGTCCGACACCAGGATCGAGGTGACGGGCGCCTGCTCGACTTTTGGTCTGTTCCGCTCGTCCACGAGCGGAAGCAGGCGGGCCTTTCCCTCGGGGCTGGTCACGTGGATCACGCGCAGCGGCTGGCTGTTCCAGGCGGTGGGGGGCCACTTCGCGAGCTCCCATGCCCTCTCCAGAACGTCGCGAGCGACGGGTTCGTCGGAGAACTGACGTACCGAGTGAGCACCGCTGAACAGCAGGTCCTGGCCGGTCTGGTCCAGCATCGGATGGGTGATTCCCGTTGTCATGGTTTACCTTCCGTCGATGCGACTGGCGTGCGGTCGGGACACGGTCGGCGGGTCACCGGAACACGACCGGGTTCGCGAGTGGGGCCAAGCCGGTGATATCGACCCGGACGAGATCGCCGTCCGTCAACTGTTCACCGCGGGTGTGGCCCACGCCGGCCGGTGTGCCGGTGGCAATGACGTCTCCGGGTTCGAGGGTCCAGCGGCGACTGGCGGCGGCGACGAGATCGTCGATTCCGTGCAGCAGATTCGCGGACGATCCCTTCTGCTTGACCACTCCGTTCACGGTGCACCGGATCTCGAGATCGCCTGCGTTCTCGATCTGCCAGGCCGGTGTCACCGGGCCCATCGGGCAGAAGGTGTCGAGGCCCTTCGAGCCGGCCCAGTCCCAGGTGAACGGCGGTGCGATCGTCACCTTGCGCGCCAGCAGTCCGCGTGCGGTGACGTCGTTGAAGCACGCGTAGCCGGCGATGTGCTTGCCCGCGTCCGCGGCGTCGATGTCCCGCCCACCGGTGCCGATGACGATGGCGAGTTCGGCTTCCCAGTCGACTCGATACGCGGGATCGCGCGGAATGGTGATCGGCTCACCGTCGCCGATCATCGTGGTCGTCGTCGGCACGGTGAAGAAGAACGGTTCGCAGCCCTCGGGGATGTCGGCGACGCCCATCTCGGCGATGTGGTCGCGGTAGTTCGCGCCGACACACAGCAGTTTGCGCGGGTAGCGGACGGAGAGAACTTCGGTCGCGTCCACGGGCTCGAGCGTGTCCGGGTCGATCGCGCGCAGTTCGGGTTCGATCTGCGACCAGTTGTCGAGTGCGTCCGTCAGGCCGGTGAAGGCGCGCAGAACGTCCGGGACGACGTACCGCCCGTCGGCCCGTCGGATCGCGGCGATCTCCGACCGATTACTGCCGTCGCCGGTGCGGCAGGTTACGAGACTCCAAGTCATGATCAACCTTTCACGTTCACTTGACTGGTCGATTTCGACGCAGTCGTTCTCTCGGCACGCCGGACCAGGTAGTCGAAGGCGGACCGAAATGCGGTCGGCGGCCACAATGTCGATCTCTTGGCGGCCACCTCGTCATCCGATGACCACCGGCGCGGCCCCCCTGCGGCAAGCGCTGTCAGGTGCGTCGCGCAGGCGCGGTCGAGCAACACCGCGTGCATGACCGCGTCGGCGACCGTGGCGCCCACGGTCACCAGTCCGTGCGCCGGGATGAGGCAGCCGTTGCCGGAGCCGACGCATTCGGCCAACGCGCGGCCGAGTTCGGGTGTGGCGATGAGGTTCCCGGTCTCGTGGAACCGGGGCACATCCGGATCCAGGAACGGGGTGGCGTCGTGGCTCAATGCCCGCAGAGGCACGTTCAACGAGGCGAAGGCGGTTGCGGACGATGCGTGCGAGTGCACGGACGCTCCGACGTCGGCGCGCTGGCGCATGAGCTCGGTGTGGATGTGGTACTCGATGTGCCGGGGTCCCTCGCCGAGGAGAACGTCGCCGTCGAAGGAGACCAACTGGACCTGATCGGGTCCGATTTCGTCCATTCCCCAGCCGGCCGCCTTGATCCAGATCCCGCGCCCGGCGGGGTCCCGGACAGCCACGTGACCCCAGATCAGGTCGCCCTGGCCCACCTCTGCCAGCGCGAGGTGGGCGTCGACGACCTGCGCTACGAGCTGTTCGTCGCGCATGGTCACCGCTTGATCATCCCGTCGGGGATCGGGCCCCACTTGTTCATCACAGCCAGGTCCGCTTCCCACGTCGTCGGTCGCATCGGGAAGTGTTCGTGCCACGGACGCGGCTCGAAGTAGCCGCTGTCCTCGTCGAGCATGACGTCGAGCTGGGTGAAGAGCTCGATGTGGTTGCCGTCAGGGTCCTCGTGGTAGGTGAAGATGTTGTGGCCCACCGAATGCCGTCCCGGACCCCAGTACAGCCGGTAGTCGTGCTTGTTGAGGTTGTCGATCATCGTCTGCAAATGGGTCAGGTCCCGGGCTTCGTAGGCGATGTGGTGCATGCCCTGCATGGTGGTGCTCTGCATGAAGTTCGCCGCGTGGTGGTCGGCGTTGCACCGCAGGAACACGAAGAAGTCACCCACGGTGTCGGACCACCGGAATCCGAGGGCGCCCTCGTAGAAGGACCGCATGTCACGCGGGGACGGGGTGTAGGCGGCGACGTGGCCCAGCTTGTTGGGGCGATGATCGAACGTCGAATCGACGCCGCTGCGCGACTGCTCCTCGTACAGATGCAGTGCGCTTCCGGTCAGCGGCTCCTCGATGACCAGGACGTCGGGGGTGCCGGGGCCGATGTCGGTGCGCCGTTCGCTGGCCAGACCGGCTTCCTTCAGTCGCAGCTGCGCATTGTCGAGGCTCTCACGGATCTCGTAGCCGATCACGTTGCGTCCACGGGACACCTCGGCCTTCTCGATGGTGACGCAGTGATGGTCGCCGCCCGTGGTGAGGAAGACCTGGCTGGTGGTCTCCTCGACGAAGGCGAATCCGAGGACCTTGGTGTAGTACTCGGTCAGCCGTGCGACGTCGGGTGTCTCGAACGAGACATAGCCGAGTTTGGTCACCCGGACGGGCGGTTCGGGGACGGTCATGGATGTGCTCCTGGTTCGTTCGGGTAGTGCGCTCATGCGAGCGTGGTGTGCTCGGCCGAGTAGCGGGAATGGAGAGCGGCCCATCGCCGTCCGGCCTCGCGGCCGCATTCGAGGTAGTCCTCCGGGCACGAGGAGTACGGCGGTCGCACCGGTCCCGGGCGGTAGTAGCCTGCGGCTTCGAACTCGGCCCGGTCGATCTGGATGTTGTACTTCGAGAACTCCTCGAAGCTTCCGTTCGGGAACAGCGGTTCGAGTGCCTCCCCGATGTCGGCCTGGATCTGGTCGGCGCGTTCCCAGTCCTGGCCGAGGATGGCGTCGCGCAAACGCAGAACCGGTGCCGGGCCGGCCGCGACGTCTCCGCTCCAGCATGCGCGGATCTCGTCGGGGAACCGGCGGGCCGTGGTCGACCAGTCCCCGGCAACGGGCAGTAGCCGGATACGGCCGCTCACCGCGGCGAGGTCTTCGGCGAAACGCTCGCCCATCAGTCCGAGGCCCATGTGCTTGGCCGCGACGATCTGGGGGATCTCGGCGAGGCGGGCGTACTCCTGTGGTGAGATCTTCCGCTTGAAGGCATTCGGGTTGTCGTAGGCGATCTGCGCCATGTCGGGAAGTGCTTCGGCGACGTTGCGGTGGAATTCGACGGTCTGTTCGGCGTCGAGTGCCACCCACATGGGGCGGCCGAGGAAGAGCCCGTCGGCGCCGAGTTCGCGCAGTGTGCGGCCGCGGTCGATGGTGTCGCGGGTGTTCAGGGTGGTCGCGCCGGCGAAGACCGGGCGGCGGCCGGCGACGGTGCGGATCACCGCGTCGTTGAAGGTGATCACCTCGTCGAGCGTCAGCGATGCGCCTTCGGCGAAGGTGCCGTTGGTCATGATGACGTCGACGCCGTCGTCAATGAGTGCGTTCGTCAGCCGCTCGGTTTCCGCGACGTCCACGGTCTCGCGGGCGTCCCATCGATCCGATCCGGGAAGTGACGGGGTGGGCAGAATGGCGACGACGCCGTTGATGTCCTGTGCTGTGTATCTCGTCATCGTGTCTCGTCCTTGTCGAGCATCGCGTCGATGCGGTGGGTGGGTGATTTCGGGATTCCTGGCACCGCGGGCGCCGGCTGCGCACCGATGATCGGATGCGGTTCCTCGTAGAACAGGCCGAGTGCCTGGAGCACCGGGATGTCGTGGACGGAGAAGATGCGGAGCGCCTCGTCGGTGTCGTTGATGAGCCGGTGCCAGGTGAAGTTCGGAATCGCGAACGTGTCACCTGGGTGGAGGTCGAACACCGCATCCTCGATCTCGATCTTGCCGTGGCCGGAGACCACGAATCCGACGCTGCTCGACGTCCGGCGGTGCCGCTGGCCGTCGAAGCCGGGAACGAGCTGTTGGATCCAGCAGTCCATCGTCGGCAGCGTCGATCCGCCGGTCACCGGGTTGGTGTAGCGCAGCGACAGTCCGTCGTAGGGGTTGCCTTCCGCGGTACCGTACGCGTCGAGGATCTCGCGGACTTCCGCCCAGGGGTAGCGGACCGGGAGTCTGCTTTCGCGGGTCCGCTCCCACGTCGGCCGCAACGCCTTCATCCGCAGGCCCTGGGACTGTGCGGCGTCGGTTCGGCGGGGCTGGCTTTCGTCTCCGAAGGGTTCGAAGATGGCCTGCTTGAGGCTGAGCGTCAGGCCGAGGTCGAGGACGTCCAGCCAGACCACTTCGTCATCGGTGGGGTTGTGGTGGTCGTGCCAGGAGTACCGCGGGGTGATCAACAGATCGAAGGTGTCCATTGCCAGCTCTTCGCCGTCGACGACGGTGAACGATTCGGGGTTGCCGTCGATCACGAAGCGCAGCGCCGACATGGTGTGACGGTGCGACCAGTTGACTTCCTTGGCACGCATGATCTGGATGCCGGCCGCGAGGGTGTGTGTGGACCCGGGTGGGCCCGCGGTGATGCCCGGGTTCAGGAAGGTCAGGTTGGTGCGGCCCCACCCTGCGGGACCGAGGATGTCGGCTGCCTCCTGTAGACGGGGCCGGGTCGTCGACCACGGCCACACGTGCCCGACACCGGCCGGGATCGGACCTCCGATCGATGCGTCGAGCAGTGGTTCGAACGACCACTGGCCGATCAGGTGGTCGCCGCGGATCGCCTCGTCGTAGCTGGCGAGCTTCTCGTTCTCGGTGGTCGTCATGCCTGAACGGCTCCTTCGCGCCGGTGTTCGCTGAAATTGATGTGGACGTTCTTGGTCTGGGTGTACGAGTACAGTTCCGCCAACTCCTCCTCACGGCCGATCCCGCTGTCCTTGACGCCCCCATAGGGGGAACCGAGCAGGTGACGTGAGACTTCGTTGACCCAGACGTAGCCCGCCTCGACTGCGTCGACGAATCGGTGCGCCGTCGCGAGATCGCGGGTGAAAACACTTGCGGTGAGGCCGAATCGGGTGGAGTTCGCAATCCTGATCGCCTCCTCCTCCGATCCGAAGCGGAGCACCGACAGGATCGGACCGAAGATCTCTTCCTGCGCCAGCCGCGAATTCACCGTTACGTCAGCGAAGACCGCTGGGCGAACGAACAGCCCGTCGGCCAGTTCGCCCTCGGTGATCCGCTCACCGCCGGTGCACAGCCGTGCTCCGTCCGCCAACCCGATCTGCACGTACTCGAGCACCTTGTTCAGCTGCTGTTCGTGGACGATGGCGCCGGTCTGGGACGTCGGGTCCGTCGGCAGCCCGGGCCGCAGCGCCGCTACCCGGTCGGTCAGTTTCTCGACGAACTCGTCGTGGACGGCGGAGTGCACGACGACGCGCGAGAGCGAGCCGCAGGACTGACCCTGCCAGGTGAAGTTCATGCCCCGCACCGCGGCGTCGACCACGAGGTCGAGATCGGCGTCCGGGAAGACCACGAGGGGGTTCTTGCCACCCAACTCCAGGGTGACGGACTTGACCGACGCCTGCGCGGCACGGCGGGTGATCGCCAGCCCGGTCGCGACGGATCCGGTGAACGCCAGCCGTCGCACGGCCGGATGCGCGACCAGGGAGTCGCCGACCGCCAGGCCATCGCCGGTGACCACGTTGAACACACCTGCCGGCAGGATGTCGTGGGCCAACTCCGCGAGCCGCAGTGCCGACAGGCTGGTGTGCTCGCTCGGCTTGAGGACCACGGCGTTGCCGGTCACCAGCGGTGCCGCGATCTTGCTGGCAGCGAACATGAACGGGTGGTTGAACGGGACGATGCGACCGACCACACCGAAGGGGGTGTGGGTGGTGTAGGTCAACTCCCCGACGGTCGCGGGAAGGGTGCTGCCCCGAACCTGCAGCGCAAGGCCGGCGAAGTACCGCAGCGCGCCCACCCCGGCGGCGACGTCGCGCCGCATCTCGGTCAGCAACGACCCGTTGTCGGCCGTGTCGATCCGCGCGAACTCCTCGGCGTTGGCGTCGATCGCGTCGGCGAGTTCGGTGAGAAGCCCGGCGCGTACCGACGGCGCGGTCCGCGACCAGTCGTCGGATGCGCGGTGAGCGGTCTCGACGGCGAGATCGACGTCTTCGGGGGTGGCTGCCGGGAATGCGCCGAGCCGCTGCCCGGTGGAGGGATCGAACGAGTCGATCCGCGCGCCGTTGGCGGCGGAACGGAATTCGCCGCCGATGGACATGTCGTACTCCAGGCGGGTGGTCAGGGTCGTCATCGTCGGCCTTTCGGAAATGAGGGTCGTGGGCGAGGGCCGAGCGGGGTCAGATGGCGCCGTCCGCGCGCAGCTTGTCGACGACCTCTTCGTCGTACCCGAGCAGGTCGCGGTAGACCTCGTAGTTGTGTTCGCCGACCGCGGGACCGGCGTGGGAGATCGCCGAGGGGGTCTCGCTGAAGCGGATCCACGGTGCGAGTAGCTGAAGCTGTCCGGCCTGCTCGTGGTCAACCTCGACGAACGCCTTTCGGGCGACGATGTGTTCGTCCTCGAGGATCTGGTCGATCGAGAGCACGGGTCCGGCGGGAACCTGCTGCCGGCGGAGAATGTCGAACAGTTCCTTGGTGGGGAACTGCTTCATCCACGAGGCCACTTCCTGCTGGAGGACCTTGAGGTTCTCGCGGCGCGTGACCACTGTCGAAAAGCGCGGGTCGTCGATCGCCTCCGGGTGTCCGAGTGCTGTGGAATAGCGTCGGAACAGGTCGTCGTTCAGATCGGGCAGGTGCGTTGCGACGTGGCCGTCCTTCGATTCCATGTAGGCGCCGGCGGGTCCCATGCCCTCGAAGAACTCGTGGAAGCTGCTGACCATGAAGCCCATCAGCGCCTCCTGCATGGAGACCTCGATCTTTTGGCCCTTGCCGGTTTGGGTGCGGTTGTACAGTGCCGCAAGGATTCCCAAGGCCATCGAGACGCCGGCCGCTTCGTCGCCGGGTCCGAACACCTGGGTGCCGGGGGCGCCGGACAGGCGCCAGGACGCGTCGGCCCAGCCGCTCACGGCCATGGCGATGGTGGCGAACGAGCGCAGGTCGGCGTAGGGGCCGGTTTCGCCGTATCCCTTCGAGGAGGCGTAGATGATCTTCGGGTTGTGTTCGCGCAGGGCTTCGTAGCCGAATCCCAGGCGATCCATCACGCCGGTGGAGAAGTTCTCGACGATGACGTCGGATCGCTTGACGAGGTCGAGGAAGATTTCTCGGCCCTGCTCGTTCTTGAGGTTGAGGGTGATCGCCTTCTTGTTGGCGTTGACGACCAGGAACTCGTATCCGTCGTGGTCGGCGTCCATCGGCATCCAGGCGTGCCGGAATCGGTCGGGGCTGCTCTGCTGTTCGACCTTGATTACTTCCGCGCCCATGTGAGCGAGCAGCATCGTGGAGAACGGTCCGTTGAGCACGTGTGAGAGATCGAGAATGCGGACTCCGCCGAGCGGGCCGGTGAGGGCGTGATCAGCCATGAGGTCGTGCCTCTTCTTCCTTGTTGTGGAGGATCTTGAATGTGGGGAGGACGGGCTCGTCGCCGGTGTCGTCGAGCACGACCGTGACGCGGGAGCCGACCGAGGCGTTCATCCATTCCCAGCGTTTGAGTCGCGATACGAGCACCATTTCGCCGTCGGTGCCGTCGATCTGGACGTGCACGATCGCGAGCGGGGTCTCGTCGCCGAATGCCGGGTCCATCACTCGGTGTTGGATGACCAGGCCGACGATCGTCCCGGTCCCGGGCAGCTTCTCCCACACCGGCTGAGCGGCGTGACAGGCCGGGCAGTACCGGCGCGGGGGCCAGCGCCAGGTCTGGCAGTTCCCGCACCGCTGGCCGTACAGCTCGCCGTAGGAGCATTTCGCCCAGAAGTAGGCGCTGTCGGCGTCTGCGGTCGGTCGTGGGCGCATCGGGGTATTCATGACACCCTCGTCAGGAGTAGTGAGCTGTCGCCGGATTCGCCCACGACCAGGGCGACCTCGGGGTCGCGGACCTGACGGCACCGAGTGCGGTCGTAGTCGTGGTCTCCGTCGCAGTTGTCATCGCGGACGCCGCCGGCACGGAGTTGTTGCACGGCTTCGATGACATGGCCGAGGCCAGCGACGTTTCCCTCGGACAGGTGCCCGCCGTGGGTGTTCACCGGGAGCCTGCCGTCGAGCGAGAGTTCACCGTCGCCGATGCTGCGAGCCGCACCGCCGGCTTCGGTGAGACCGAACTGCTCGATGTGCAGCAGCGCCATCCCGGTGAACGGGTCGTAAATCTGGGCGATGTCGATGTCCTCCACCGTCATCCCCGCGCGGTAGTAGAGAGCCGGTGCGGCATGTGCCGCGTTCAACTCCCACCGGTTACGGCTGGTGCGGGCGGTGACCGGCGTTCCGAGCGAGCCGCCCTCGACGGCTCTGATCGTCACCGTCGAGTCGCCTCGGCGTCGAACGTCGCGGGCAGAGGAGACGACCACGGCCATCGCGCCGTCGTTGAACGCGCTGCAGTCCAGCAGCCGAAACGGTTCGATGATCCACGGCGAGTCCTGGTGGTCCTGGGCCGTGATCGGCTTCTTCATCAGGGCCTTCGCGTTGAGCGAGGCGTTCGCGCGTTGCTGGACCGCCAGCGCCGCGAAATCGGCGTTGCCGATTCCGTAGTGGGCCATGTATGCGCTGACGCTAGGCCCGTACAGCGTGGCGGCATGGGTTGCCCCGAACGGTTCGCTCCACTGCCGTTGCCCCGACGGCCACAGATCGGCTGTCGCAGGATTGAGTGGTTCCGATCGTGAGTTCGCCGCTCGGTACACCAGGACGTTGCGGCACACTCCCGAGTGGACTGCCATCGCGGCCGCCGCCAGGGCGGAGCACGCCCACGCTCCGCCGCTGCTGTCGCAGAACGACATGTGGCAGGAGGTCAATCCGAGCGAAGCCACCATCTCCCCCGGCGCCGGGGTGTCCCGGGTGCCCCAGTAGAAGGTGACGAGACCGTCGATGTCCGCCGGCTCGAGTCCGGCGTCGGCGATCGCGGCGAGAGCAGCGGTGGTGCCGAGGGTCAGGGCGGTCTCACCGCTGCGTTTGGTCAGGGGGGTCCAGCCGACACCCGAGACCGCCGTGCGGTCTCTGAAGCCGTCGATACTCATGTGCGTAGTCCTCTGTCGTACAACCGATTCGTGGCCCGAATTACGAGGCGAGGTTGTGTGCGATCCACTTCGGGAAGTTGGCCATGACCTCGGGGGACATCGGTGTCTTCTCCGCCGCGATCCGGGCCATGCGCTCCTTGATCGCCTTCGCGGATTCGTCGGTCTTCGCCAGCAGGGTGGGGAGGTCGACGCCGACGAGTTGGCCGTTGCGCTTGACCACCTTGCCCGCGACGAGGACGGTGTCGATGAGTCCGGGGCTGGTGTGGAAGATGAGTTGGCCGACGGGATCGTTGACCGGCCGGATTCCGATGTGGCGGCCGCCGACGACGATGAGGTCGGCTTGCTTGCCCGGGGTGAGGCTGCCGACCCGGTCTTGGAGGCCGAGTGCGTCGGCTCCGTTGATGGTCGCCCATTCGAGTGCTTCGTGCGCGGTGCGCGAGACGACGTAGATGTCGCCGCCCTGCTCGTTGGTGCCCACAGCATCGGCCCAGCGTGTGTAGGCCAGGGCCTGACGAGTGGGTGTGATGATGTCGCCGCTGTTGAGGGCGACGACGTCGGCGCCGATCGTCGGCTTGAGTCCGTGGCGCAGGACGCTGTTGATCGCGAGCTTGCCGGCGCCCATGGCCAACTCGCTCTCTGGAGTGGTGGAAACCTTCACTCCGGCTTCTGCCGCCAGCTTCCAGTCCGTCTCGGCGAAAGTGTTGGCGTGCGCCAGAACCAGGCGGGAGTCCAGGACTCCGGCGTGGAACAGCTCGGCCAGTCCCGGAGGAAGCGACCACGAGGTGCCGATGTGCACCGTGGACACGGCGCCGAGCTCGTCGGCGAGTTGCTTCTGCTTCTTGTTAATCGAGATCGGGCTCAATCCGATCTCGGACAAGGCCGCTCCCAGCGTCAGCAGTCCCGATCCGGAGAATCGTTCGGACGCGATCCGGGCGAGGTCGGCCATCCGGTCGAAGTCCGGGGGCGCCATGATGTTCGCCTGACCCAAGCCGTACGCGAAAACGGCACGGATGCCGGCTTCCTCGAGACCGTCCACGGCAGCATCGGCGTGTTCGGGCGAGTTGGTGATGTGCGCGTAGTCCAGCAGGGTGGTGACCCCACCGTCGAGGGCTTCGAGAGCACCGACCAGGGTGCCGAGCTTCGCGTCCTCGACCGTATAGGACGGGGTCGCATCAGCCCAGAACCCACTGATGTACTGCTGCAGGGAGGTGTCGCAGCAACACCCACGCAACTGCGCCTGCCAGGTGTGGCGGTGCGTGTCGATGGTGCCTGGGGCGATGATTCCGCCCACGGCGTCGATGATCTCCGCGTCACTGACGCCCAGATTCGCCCCGACAGCGGTGATGACACCGTCCTCGACCAGGACTTCACCGTCCGGGATGACACCCAACTTGGCATCGACGGTGACGACGTGTCCACCGCGGATCAGCTTGCGATCTGTACTCATGTGATTACCACTCTCTGTTGCAAATCCGGCGCCCGTGTCAGGGCGCGGCGAGGCGGCCGTCGCGGGTGCGCCCGGCCACCCCGCATCCCGAGGGGCAAAGTGTCGAAGATGTTCAGGCGAACAGGGTCTCGGTGTCCTCGGTGAGGTTCACCGTCTTGATCTCGTAGTAGGACTGGATGCCTTCTCGGCCCAGTTCACGGCCGATCCCGGAATCCTTGACTCCCCCGAATGGGGCGTTGTGATTGTGGGTGTAGGAATTGACGCTGAACGTTCCCGTGTGGACGCTGCGCGCGACGTGCGCCGCTGCGTGGGGGGCCGAGGTGAACACGCCGCCGTGCAGTCCGTAGTTCGAATCGTTCGCGATCGCGATCGCCTCGTCGACCGATTCGTGGGTCAGCACCGTGACAACCGGTCCGAAGATCTCTTCCTGGCAGATCCTCATCGAGTTCACCGCGTCGATAAGAACCGTGGGCTGGACGTAGTAGCCGATGCCGTCGCCCTCGGGCGCACCACCGCCGGTGGCCACCACCGCGCCCTCCGCTGTGCCGATCCGGACATAGTCCAGGACCCGATCGCGTTGGTTCGCCGAGACCAGCGGCCCCATGGTCGTCGCGGGGTCGAACGGGTCACCGACCACGAAGGACTCCGCGGTCTCGACGATGGCGTCGATCCACTTGTCCCGGTGAGCAGCCGGAACGATGATCCGGCTGAAGGCGGAGCACACCTGGCCGGTGTTCGCGAACGAGCCCATCGCGATCCCGCGCATCGTCGTCTCGACATCGGCGTCCTCGAGCACGATTGCCGCGGACTTCCCGCCGAGTTCGAGTTGCAGTCGGGTGAACCGCGGTCCCGCTTCGCTCACGATCTGGCGTCCGGCGGCGGTCGACCCGGTGAAGCTGACCTTGTTCACCTTCGGATGGGTGACGAGGGACCGGCCGGTGGCCCTGCCACCTGTGACCAGGTTGAACACTCCCGGCGGCAGACCTGCCGCTGAGAGGGCCTCCGCAAGGAAATAGGCGTCGAGCGGAGTCTCGGGGGCGGGTTTGTAGACGACGCTGCAGCCGGTGACCAGCGCCGGGAAGATCTTCGCGACCGCCATGTTGAAGGGCCCGTTCCACGGGGCCACAGCCGCGACGACACCGACGGGTTCCTTGACCACGGCCGCGGGTCCCCACATCGTCTGGCGTACCTCGGTGAGGGTGTCGTCGACTGCGAGATCGAGGAAGTACCGCCCGGCGGCGAGTGCGCCCGGAATCTTCTTGTGCGCAATCGAAGTCGGCAATCCCATCTCGGCGGTGACGAGATCCGCGATGTCGGCGATCTTCGGTTCGAGGGCCTGCAGTGCGAGCTCGAGAATCCGGGCACGCTCGGATATGGGCAGCCCGCGCCAGGTGCCGGCGCCGAACGCCGCCGAGGCCGCCGAGACCGCGTTGTCGACGTCGGAATCGTCGGCGTCGGGCACCGCGCCGATGACCTTCTCCGTGGACGGGGAGACGACGTCGATCGTCACTCGAGAGTGGGGGCTTCGCCACTCGCCGTCGATGAAAAAGGTGTCGCGAACGGTCATGGCATTCACTTCCGCTGAGAGGTGGGCGCCGAGTGTGACGGGCGCCTCTATCTGACGGAACAAAACGTAGCAAATGCAATGTTTGAAAGCAATGGATCTACCGACTTCGACAAAACCGCAGATCAGCGGTGCGCGACGCTCGCCGACGGGGCAGACGCGGCCTGGAGTAGCGCCGACATCACTCGGCGCGAGCCGGCGATTTCCTGTTCCGTGACGGGGGCGTACGCCTGTCCGAACACCACGCGCTGATAGACGATGCCCTCGGCCATCGCAATGATGATCGCGACGAGCTCCTCGTCGGGCGTGAGAATCGACTGGGCCAGTGCCACCCGGACCGCCTGCCGGTACGACTCCTGGTGGCGATGCGCCAAGTGGATCAACTCGTCGCGATGCCGGGCACCGACGAAGACCTCGGTCTGGAAGGCCGGGATCTCCGGATGTTCCTGCATGGAGTCGACGAGGTGGGCGAAGATGTCCTCGAGCGACTCGATGGGGCGGTGCAGGTAGCCGTGCGAGACCTCGAGGCAGTATTCAAGTCCCGCTTCGAGCACGCCGACCAGCGAGTCGAAGTGGTGCCGCAGACTCCCCTGGCTCACGCCGGCCTCCGCCGTGAGCGAGCGATAGGTGAGCTTCGAGAGTCCATCCCGGGCAACGAGCCTGATCGCCGCCTCGACGAGCGCCTGTCGCCCTTCGCCGTACGGAAGGCGCGGTCGGACCGCCTCTTCGGTCATATCAGTCGCACCTTTCTCGTTCATTTCCTCTCCTGAGGTCACGATAGAACACTTCCACGCGGCCGCGCGGACGCCACACCCCCAAAACATCGCACTTGCAATGTTTGGGGAGTCGCGGCACGATAAGCCGACAAGGTGTCCTCAGCCACACCTTCGCGAATACGCATCCGACGCATTCCGAGAGCGTTTCCGGTCTCGTCGCACTCCGACCCGATTGCGAGAAGCAATGACTCACTCCCCCACCACCTCTGCGGACGTTGTCGTCGTCGGCGGCGGGTTCGCTGGAATTTCCGCCGCACGTGATCTCAGTCGCGCCGGTTTCGAGGTCGTTCTCCTCGAAGCCCGCGACCGGCTCGGTGGTCGGACCTGGTATCGCGACAGCCCGTTGGGACGTCCTCTGGAGCTGGGCGGCACCTTCGTGCACTGGATCCAGCCGCACCTCTGGGCGGAGATGGTGGCGCACGACCTCGAACTCGAGCCCTCCCCGGGCGTCGACGAGGTCTACTGGATCATGGGCGGGAAGGTCCACAGCGATTCGGTCGAGAGGTACAGCGCGCTCGTCTCCCCCGGGATGGCCGGGCTGACCGAGGGCGCGCGCGACGCCTTCCCGATGCCCCACCGCCTCTTCCCCATGTCCGAGAGCGCCCTCGCCGCGGATTCGCTGTCGGTCACCGACCGGCTCGGCCAGCTCGGTCTGACTGCCGAACAGATCGAGGTGGCCCGCAGCCGCTGGGCGCTGTCGTTCAACGGGTCGCCCGAAGAAGGCTCAGCTGCGCAGCCGTTGCGACTCGCCGCTCTGTGCGGCGGCAACTGGCAGCTGGTCAGTGAGGCGAACCGCGCCTACACCGTTGCGGGCGGGACGGGTCGCCTGGTCGAGGCGGTGCACGAGGGATCGACCGCGCAGGTCCGGCTGTCGACCACCGTCACCGCCGTAACGGCGTCCGAACACCAGGTGCAGGTGACCACATCCGAGGGTGCCACCGTGACAGCCCGACACGCCATCGTCACGCTGCCGTTGGACATCCTGAATACGATCGCGTTCGATCCGCCTCTGTCGGAGGGCAAGCAGACTGCCGCGGAACGCGGTCAGGTCTCGTCCGGCGTCAAGGTCTGGATGCGCGCCAAGGGCCACGTTCGTCCGTTCATCGCGTTTGCGCCCGACGAGTACCCGCTGACCATGGCCGGGACCGAGTACGAGGTAGGCGACGACACCATCCTGCTGGGCTTCGGTCCGCACTCCGACAAGCTCGACGTGACCGATGTGAACGCGGTCGAGGCCGCACTGCACCAATGGCGCCCTGACATCGAACTGATCGCGGTCGATGCCCACGACTGGACCGCGGACCCACTGTCGGGCGAGACCTGGGCAATGCCGCGCCCCGGCCACCTCTCGACCGAGATCGAGGAACTTCAGCGCCCCGAAGGACGTGTCCGGTTGGCCGGAAGCGACTACGCACACGGCTGGGCCGGGTACATCGACGGCGCCCTCGAAAGCGGCCGCCGAGCTGCACGGCACCTGATCGACGAGCTGACCCGGGTCGCGCGATGAACCCCACCACCGCGCCTTCGGTCACGGTCAGCGCGGTGGACAGAGCATGCAGCGAACTCCGCTCCGGCCGACCGATTCTCCTGCATGACGCGGACGATGCACTAGGCGCAGGTGGAAGCATCGTACTGCCGGCGGCGTTGGCCGACCCACACTGGACCGCCTGGGCCGTGCGCCGGACATCGGGCTTCCTGTGTGTACCCCTGCCCGACACCATCGCCGACGCGCTCGACCTGCCGTTGATGACCCACTACGGGCACGACCCGTCCCCGTCGACCGCGTTCACGGTCTCCGTCGACGCCGCCGTGGGAACCACCACGGGGATCAGCGCTGCCGACCGGGCCCGCACAGCGCGGGTTCTCGCAGACCCGGAATCCGTTGCCACGGACCTCACTCGGCCGGGTCACCTCGTTCCGATCAGAGTAAGCGAGACCGTCGACATCTCGACACGAGGACGCAGCGAGATCGCCGTCGACCTGTGCAGAATCGCAGGTCTACCGCCCGTGGCCGTCGTCGGCGACCTGGTCGCCGACGATGGGGACGTCCTTCGCCCGGGTCGTGTGCGTGCACTCGGCTTCGAACACGGATTGACAACGCTGTCTACTGACGACGTCTTCGCACACGCACTCTTCCATGGGAACGGAACGGCGGCGCGGGTCACCCGCAAAGGCACCACCCTGATGCGAACTGCTCATGCCGATTTCGACGCAACGGTCTTTCACGACGAGATCACCGGCGCCGACCACACCGTCCTCTGCGGCCCGAGCACACCCACCGTGCCCACCGTGTCGGTGCACCTCGAGTGCCATACCGGTGAGGTATTCGGCGCCTTGACCTGCTCCTGCGGGCGCCGACTCCAGGAAGCGCTGCAGCAGACAGCCCAGGACGGTGGACTGCTGATCTACCTCCGGCGCGACACATCCTCATACCCTCCACACGAGTACACACTCACCGACACCGGCGCCGTCGCCGCCATCCTCTCCGACCTCGACGTCGCCACCATCCGGTTACGTTGCGGCGGAATCGATCCCACCGCCCTTGTTTGCGCCAACATCCATGTGACGCAGGGCCCGAACCGAGAACAGGAGCAATCATGAAAGTTGCTGTCGTCGCGGGAAACCCCAAACCCCAGTCGAGAACACTCGCCGCAGGCATCCTTCTCGCGGAAAAACTCGCCGGCCGACCCGCCGGCACCGGCGTCGAGCACACCATCGACGTGATCGAACTCGGATCCGGGTTGCTCGGTTGGGGCGACGAGGCGGTGAACAACGCCGTTCGCGAGATTCAGGAAGCAGACCTTGCCGTCTTCGCCAGCCCGACCTTCAAGGCGACATACACCGGACTCCTCAAACTCTTCCTGGACCAGTTCGAGGGCAGCACCGGCCTACAGAACGTGGTGTCGGTGCCCCTGATGCTCGGAGCCGGTCCCGCACACGCGCTCGCCCCGGACGTCACCCTCAAACCGGTCCTTGCGGAACTCGGCGGCACCTGCGCACTACCGGGACTGTATCTGCGCGACAAATCCTTCGCCGAAGACGCGGCTCTGGACACTTATGTCCAACGGTGGACCCCTATCGTCAACGCCCTGGTCAAAATCCGCTCCACAGGCCAGCGATGACGTCTCAACGCTCCTTGGAGAGCATCGCACGCAGTCGAACGAGCGAGGCGTTCGTGGCGGCGGCATCGCCGCGGACAAGATACTGCAACGCAAGCCCGTCAATTGCGGCGTATACGAGCAACGTCAAATCCTCGTCCGGAGTCACACCCACACGCTCGAGCGCAGCGCGCGTGGAGTCGAGCAGTGTGGCATACAGCAGTCGGACCGCGACACCAAACTCCGGCCGCCTCCGAGACTCGAGAACCAGCTCGTACTGGAACGTCTGAAGGTCGGGATCATGATCGATTTGCCTGGTGAGACCATCCAGCAGATCCTCGAGTGCGTCGGTGTCGGTCAGACGCGCGAGCACACCGATACTCCTGTCCAGCGCATACTGGAGCGCCGCGACGAGCAAATCATCCCTAGTCGGAAAATACGACAGCAACAGCCGATGCGTGACGCCGGCCTCGGCAGCCACCGCCTTCGTGGTCAACGTTCGCATCCCGTCGCGTGCAACCGCGTGGATCGCTGCCCCGAGCAGAAGCTGCCGAACCTCTCCTTTCGATTCTCTGTTGACCCGGCCGCCGGCATCAGTGCTCACAACCAGATTGTGACAGCTCCGGATGTTTGGGACGCCGAGACCCGCATTCAAGACATTAATGTGCCTCCTCTATCACCGGTATCGAGGATTCGGCAAACGTTGTTCTCAGGTCCAGAGAGCAAAGACCCCACCTCTGCCAGTGTCTCCATGACGACCGCACCTGGTGTAGAGGCCAACCCTCCGCCCACACGGACCACCGAACCGAGTCTTCCTCAGGAACCCGCATGACGAACCCTTCATCTCCGCACAAGCAGCCTCTCGATCTAAAGGGCATCGACCCACTCGTGAACATCACCGAACAGGTCAACCAATATCGAGCAGAACGCCGTCGGCGACATCGCCTGGCGAACATCGCTCGACGGCGAGAACACCTGACAAGTGAGAACGATGAGGTACTCCACTTAGCCAGTATCTGGGCCCCGTATGGGAGGCCGCCCCCAGACGAAATATTCGAGCGATTCGGCATTACCCCCCAAGATTTCGCCGACCGAGTCCGGCAGTCATTGCAAGAGTTGGACCCCACCTCGCATTCGATATGCGAATCTCAGCGCTCGCTACACTGAGCGGCGGCCCATTCGGCCCAAACCATGACTGCCACCTCGATTGGAGCCCCTTCTGAAAGCCCTGCCCGATGTCACGTCGTGTGACGGATTGCAGCTAACCGGCAAGATGTAGTCCATCGACCGCCGACTCGAGATCCTCCCACCCTGATCCACATCGGCGTACCCGAGATCGAGATCGACTCCCCCGCCCGCCGCGGGGAGCCGTACGTGCCAGCGAACTCCTGCGAGGCGCGGATCTCGCCGATCAGCGCGAGCGGCTCAGCGTCCTCCCGCCGCCAAGCGGGCAGGGTCGCCCGTTCCCGCCAGTCGTAGTAGGTCAACAACGCGACGCCTAGGACCCGTAGTACAACTCGACTATCGCAGTTATGCGGCGGCTGCGGCGCAGACCAGTTCGTAGTCGCGGATTATGATGGGATCGAGCTGCTCCGGGTGACCGCAGAAAATCGTGCAGCGATCAGAGCGCGGCGGAGCTTGGCGAGCATGTCTTCAAAGGCGGGTTCGGACTTGTCGGTGAACCAAGGCTCGGCGTCGTGGCGCCCCGGTGAGGTCATCGGGGTGGTAGCCGCAGATGCGTACCAGACGATGACGAGAGTCTGCCCGGAGGAACCCGAACGGCACGGTGCGTTCGACCGCGCGTTGGACCCGATTGCGGGCCTGCCCGACGCCGAGCAGTTTCTTGCCGGTGGCATTGGCCGGTTCGATGCTTCACCGCTCGGCGTAGCGTTCCACGACGTGTTCGCCGGTGCTGGTGCGGTCGGTGGTGAACAGCGCGAGGTCGTAGCCCGTGCCGGTGCCCGGTTCGCGCACCAGCACCAGCCGGCCGGCTGCGTCGCCGAACGCGCCGTACCACAGGCAGTCGGTCATCGCGACCGCGACCGCGACGGTGTCGGTGCGGCCGTACCGGTGCACGGTAACGGTACGCCAGCTCGCGGTCACGGCCAGGTCGGCCAGGAGCCTGTCTCCCTTCTTGGCGGGGTCGCCCGCGCCGTCCGGTCGGTGGCGGCGTCGGGGCGTAAAGCGCGGCGTTGGCGGGGAGTCGGGTGGTGATTCGTGGTGCCCGCGACCAGCAGCGCCTTGCCGTGGTAGGCGGCATCCCCGACGGCGTGGATCTGCTTGTCCGGGAACGCTTGCGCGAGCACGGTGAGCATTTCGCTCGCCAAATCCACCGGGGACGCGGTGCCCTTGCCGCCCCAGAGCCGGAACAGGATTGGCAGGCACACCGGGTGGCTGCAGAACGGCAGCCGCACGACGATCCCGACGATCACCCATCGGTTACCGCGGCCGAGCTTGGCCGCTCCCTGGGCCGCGCCGTCGTGAGTCCAGAACGCGTGATACACCTTCTTCCCCCAACGGCGAAACAGCGTGTCGTCGACCGCGACGGTGATCGGCGCATCCACGGGCAGCAGCCGATCGACCACCAGCCGCGCGACCGTGAGCCCGAGCCGATCGGTGCCCCAGGCGTGCGCGGAGAAGAACCGGCACGCCGAGTGGAACGAGACCACCGCGGCCATCCCGGCACCGGCGAGCATGCCGACCACGGTGCGCCGTGGTACGCGCGACCAGGCCGGTGGACAACAGTACGAACAACCCGAACGTCGATGAGCGCCAAAACGCCGGGCCAAAGGTTTCCAGCAGTTCGAGTCACGAAGGCGGTAACGTCAGCCGCCGAAGCATCGGCGGAGGAGTGGAGTCCATCGTCGATGCTTTTCACATGGTCGGACCATGATCACGCAGACACGCCGACGGCCTCATGAGAAACACGGGTATCAGCAGTCACGGTCGACCTTCGCGAACGGACCGCGAACGGTCACCGAGTCCCCCGAAACTGCGAAAGTCGAGAGTACAAGAGAAAACCGGAAAGTCATGAGCGACGATGAACCTCACGTCCACCTCCGAGTCGGATCGATGTCGTATCACGAACAACACACTCGCAGAACGCAATCCGTCGTTAGAACGGCACAATTCGACGTATCCATAGCCAGTTGCCGATCCTACTCCAGCATCGCCCTTGCCGGCCGGTCGTCGCTCGCCGTGATCGGCCTCAGCCTGGCGCATCCAGTTTCGCAGCGTCTGCGTGCACGTTGAGTTGCTCGGCCACCCTATCGGATCACCGGCCTCGGCTCCGACTCCCGACCCACCCGGGCGGCACGCTCCCACAACGCCGGCGGAGATTTCCTCAATGATAGTCTTCGGCGCCCATGAGCCCGAGCTCCTGACCGGGCTGCACGCCGACGAACTGGCCCATCATTCCTTGGTCTTCGTGCCAGAACAGGTGGCAGTCATACATGTACGGCCAAGCGGGGCGGCGTACTCGGCGAACCGCAGGATCGGGGTTACCACAGCACCTGGCGGTATGTACACGGTGTCTTTCCATCCCGACAGTTCCGGGGCCGGGGCCTCACCATTGATCTCGAGGATCTGAAACTGGACGTCATGGATGTGGAAGTTGTGAGGCTGGAGGTCGCTGTTCCAGACCTCCCAGACTTCGGTGGTGTCGACAGTGAAGCGACGCGTATCACTACCCATGTGGATTTGATAGCAAGTTGAACTTACAGACGATTGGATAGCACGCTATGAACTCGAAGGCTTCGTTGGCCTTGAATGATGACCGGATGATCGATCCTCGACAGTTTCGCGACATCCTCGGCCACTTCCCCACAGGAGTGGTTGCGGTGACAGCGGCCGACATTGAGGGCCGCCCCGCTTCCTTCCGGACAAGTCGTCGTCCACATTTCCGAAAATTCGGGCCGCCAAGCGGTTCTGTGCAATTATACAGGGATCGGACCAACAGGACGTGTGTCGCAACCTGTCCTGCAAGGGCAGCGACAATTCGCCAACGTCGAATGGGCTCCATAACCATCGGGAATGCCCTGTTTCTGGGCTTCTTGGTTGGGATCGACTGCAAGATAGCGGCCGTGCACGATGCGGGCGATCATCACATCGTCGTTGGCCGCGTGGACCACCTCGAACTCGACACTCCCGAGTCACCTCTCATCGTCGTCCAAGGCCGATACGGCGGCATCGTTTCCGCCAAAACGCACGCATGACCGGGTATCCCATCGCCGATCATCGTGACGTTGCGCTGCACCTGGTCGACCCAGATCACTCGTCGCCGTCGCGCGATGCGATGCACATGCCAGCATGCTCGCAGAACTCGGGACACCCACCCGGCCGACACACCGCACCACGTCCAGCACCATGTTCCGCCGTATCGGTCACGCTGCGCCGAGCCGACCACACCAGTGCGTGCAGTCTATCGATGGTCAACTATATTGTTGACTAGTGGGTGAAGATGGCGTTGACTGGGGTTCCGGTCGTTGCCACTGGATTCTCCTCCCAAGAAAGCGAGCTCATCTTGTCCCCCGCCCGCGCGGTTGCCCTCGTCGGCCCAATAATGCCGAGACCTGGGAGGTCAATATCACCGAGCCCGCACCAACAGGGGCGATGGTCCGCGTTGTCGTCGGTGGGGTGTGCGGCAGCGATGCTCACATCGTTGCCGGCGAGGCCGGCGTGATGTCATTCCCGATCGTCCTCGGTCATGCGGCCGTCGGCGTACCGGTTGAAGTGGGTGATGTGGTCTATTGGACGCCAATCGCTCTGTGTCACAGATGTTATTCGTGCACGATCCTCGACAACACTCCTTGTGATAACTATCGGTTCTTCGAGAAGGCAGACCTACCCACGCAGGCTTCGCTTGGCTGCCGCCCGGGATGGCCTTCCTTCGTGTACCCGATCATGTCGAACCGGAGGCTTTGGCCGCGCTCGGTTGCGCGTTGCCAACAGCGCTGCGCGGGTTCGAGCAGGCAGGCGGGATGCGGTACAACCAATCCTGGGATGTTCAGGGCGCAGGCCCGGTGGGGCTGTCGGCGGTGTTGGTCGCATCATTGTCGGGGCCTGGCGAGATCATCGTCATCAACGGAAGCGAAAAGCGCCTGGAGACTGCACGGAGCCTGGGCGCGACAGCGACAGATTCTCTTGCCGAGTCGTCAGCCGAGCAACGCCTCAACGACATCTACGCGCTTACCAGGCCGTCCAGGCCCGACGTGGTTGTCGAGGCGGCGGGCACCCTCGGTGTCTACCCCGAAGGTATCGACCTCGTCGGGCAGCACGGCCTGTACATCGTCCTCGGTCTCTGGGGTGTGCGATGGGAGAGATCCCGGTGTCGCCGCGACTGCTCACCACAAAGAATATCCAGATCACCGGGGCAGCATTCCCGAAACCCAAGCTCTATTGCGGCACCGTCCAGCTAGTTGCGTGGTGCCAGGACACCGTTCCGTTGTCAAACCTGGTCACCAACCGTTGTTCAATCGCCGACGCAGGCGCAGCTCTGGAAGCGATCCGCACCGGAACGGTCATCAAGGCCGTCATCGACCCATCCCTCTAAGTCTGCGATCGAGACCACCTAACAGTCAGTCGGTCGACTCCGTCCGACGCCCTACCTTACAGAGGAGTAAATATGCTGCCCAACGGAATTGCTACTGAAGGGCACCCGCGGGAAGCGCAACCGCCGCGGGCTCACGGCTCGATTCGGCGCACCACGAGCATCGACGTCCTCCATGTACAAGAACCACCCGATCACATTCAGTTCACATGCGAGGGAAGAGATCTCCTCACGGGTCGCGACGGCCACGAAACGATCTCCGAAACCTCGTTCACGATCGCAATGACACAGCCTGACGGTATCGTCGATTCGGTAGTGGTACCACACTCGTCATCGGACGTCCGTCGACTCGTAGGAACAAGTCTGCGTCGAGGATTCCGGAAAGCGGTAGCTGAAGCCGATGTAGTGCAACCCGGATCGATCACCTCCCAACTCCTCGACGACCTTCCAGTCGCCCTGATCGTGTCCGGCTATTCCACCGCAGTCGCAGGCGGCCAAGTCCGCGAGCAACCCAACCTCGACCGCATCGGTGTGTGCATGGGATGGCGCCAAGGCGGGACCGTCGATCTCGAGCTTGCCCGGTCTGGAACAATCCCGATTCCACACGGACCCATCGTCCCCGCACTCGAAGACCACGACGCAGCAGCATGGCATCTACTTCCGTCGTTGAACCACCACACAGTTCGCCGGTTGCGACGAACCGACGTCGTCAGGGACATCCGAGGATGGAGGGTCGACGCGTCATTCCGCGACAGCCACACCGACGGGACCGGAACCGAGACTGTGATTCACGAATACGACTTGCATGCGATAGTCGAACTCGCCACAGACGAAATCGTCGAGGCGATTGCCACGCCGAGAGTCTTGCCCTATCTCGAGTGCCCGATGTCGGCCGCGGCAGTGCAGAACATCATCGGCATGCCAGCATCCGATGCTCGGCGGTCGATACCGTCGTTGATTTCGGGGACGGCGTCGTGCACACATCTAAACGACTTGCTGCGAACCCTCGCCGACGTGCCGACCCTGAGTAGTTACCTGCCGTGATCGGCTCGCCAAGAGTCGATCACGTTGACACGGGCCCGATGTCTGACGTCGTTGCGCTACCCGGACCGAGGTACCGTCACCACGGCATGACATCAAACCCAGGAAGTCGGCGACCATTATCCGAGCACCGCGACCATGAGCAGGCGGTGCAACCGCTCATCGTCGGTGCGAAAGCCCTTCATCCATAGCAGCCGTGCGACAACATGGACGAACCCTGTTCGGAGAAGCCTCGAGGCATGATTGCCTCCGATCTCATACGATCGTCGATATGATTTGTGGCGCACTGGAATTGATCCGATCCGGGTAGTCCTTGATCACGTGCAGAAGGTGCCACGAGCGATCGTCAAGGGCGTTCCGCTTGACGAAAGTATCGATGCGTCGACGGTGGTGATGCGCCGGCCACGGCGATCTATCGAGGCCGTAAGCCTAAGGCCTCGACCATGTTCGAGCATTGCCGGACGATGGTAGACAAGCGAGAGATCGAGCATGCGGTACAGGCTCGGCGACATGGTCGTCAACTACTTGCGCATCGCGAAATCGACAAAGCCAGCGTGCAGTCCCCCGTGGACGATTCCGAAATGATTGCAGACATCGAGCGAGGGGCGTGCGATGATATCGACCCCGGACGAATCAAACTGCACGCGTCGAACCCCGATGAGCTCGGACGGTGTGGTCGGACGATCAATGGTGGGTCGATGGGGTCGAGGCGGCATCGTAGGGTCCTGTGAGGGAACCACAGCGAATCTGGCGGTGCACTCGGCGAATGGGCGTCCCTCTACGTCCAGCAGTGTCGCCCTACTTAATCCGGTGAGTTCGTCGACACCCGATCCGAACCCCTCCGCAGTCGTCGTCGACCGTGGAGGGGGTAGGGGACCAAGTCTGTCGAGTCGAAGATTCATGGTCCGGATCCCATGCCCATCGGCTACACGGGTAGCGAACGCCTGCGCTGCCGCGGCGTCAGCAACGGTGCCCATCCATCCGAGTGTCGCAGTCTCGGACTGGAATTCCGGTACGGGCATGATCGCGCGAGCGCGCCCATCGCTGCGTTCGATGACTCGACAACCAGTCAACGCTTCGGCTGGGTGCCTCGCCGGGTGGAGTTCCTCGAGCGCATTGATATCTACTCGAATGGCTTCGCTGCGCGGTTCACAGGTCATCGATGCTCTCTCAGCTTGTGGTGTCGGTAGAACTGAGGTACCGACGACGTGCACGAATGAGATTGGTGGTCGTCGGCTCGCTCACAGTGCTGTTGTCGATAGCGCCGGGCCCCGGAGCATCGAAGCTCCCGGGCCCGGCGTCGGGTGTCGCAGCGGCGTAGCCACTCCGCTGCGAGTTCTGCTGGACGCCGGTTCGATCAATCAGGCAGCGCCCGGTTGGCTGTTTCGGATACGAAGAAGGAGACGACGAGGGACGGCAGGACAGTGAGGATCAGGTAGATCCCGGGGGCAAGAGGGCTGCCGGTTATCTCGATCAGGTAGGTCGAGATGTAAGGTGCGGTTCCACCGAAGAGTGCCGCAAGCACACCGAGCGTCGCGGCGGATCCCGTGAAGCGGATATTCGTGCGGAAGCGTTCGAGCGCGGGAGTGAGGTTGTTCGCTTGTGCCGCGGACGTCGGCAACGCGAGCAAGATCAGCCCGAGTGCGGCCTGGCGGAGATCTCCGCTGTTGAGCAAGAGAAACGCCGGTACGGTGAGCACGATGAACCCGCCGGTTGTCAGCCGGAGGAGCACACGACGACCGATGATGTCCGATATCTTGCCGAAGATCGGGACTGCGATCATCTGGATGGAGCCTGCGATCGCGATGATCAGCAGAGAGGTTGCTGCCGTGAAGTTCATTTCCTTCTTCAGGAACGTCGGCATGAAGGTCATCAGCAGGTAGAAGCTCACCAGCACTGGCATGTAATAGGCGGCGGCATAGCCCATTTCCGCGAGGTTGGCGCGTCCTCGCAGCGCGGCGACGAGAGGCGTTCGGGCCACCGCAGCGTCACGCTTGACGGACTGGAAGCTGGGAGTCTCGTCCACCTTGAGTCGAATGTAGAGGCCGATGAGTCCCACCGGTCCTGCGAGCAGGAACGGGATTCGCCACCCCCACGATTGCATCGCGTCATCGGAAAGCAGGGCAGCGACGGTCGCTGCGACGAATATGCCCGACAGGAATGCGGCGGTAGTGGCGACCTGCAGCCAGCTGACGAGGAAACCCCGGCGTCGGGTGGGAGCGTGTTCGGCGACGAAGATGGCTGCACCGGCGATCTCACCTCCTGCCGAGAGGCCTTGAATGAGGCGGAGTGCGACGAGTGCAATCGGTGCTGCGATTCCGATGGCGTGATAATCGGGTATGAGGCCGATGAGTACGGTTGCGATGGAGATGAGCAGGATGATCGCCGACAGGGTCCGTTTACGGCCGATGCGATCACCGATCGGACCCCACACGAATCCTCCCAGCGGCCGGGCCACGAATGCGAGGGCGAAAACGGCGAACGTGCTCAGTAGCGCGACGACCGGGTCGGCGTTGGGGAAGAATGCCTTCGCGATGATCGGTGCCATCGCCCCGTAGATCGCGAAGTCGTAGTACTCGATGAAGGTGCCGGCGGTGGCTGAGCCGATGACGCGCCGTAGGGAGCTTTGCCCTCGAGCGGGGGTGTCGTGTGTTGATTGAGGGTGAACGCCGAGTTCCGGAGTAGTGTCCACGGGAATCCTTATGTCGTTCGAAGGCCGCCCTGGAAGCGGCTGTTGGTGACGGGCGCGACCCGAAGGAACTCGAGGCCGTTTGCTTGGTAGGGCCGCAGAGTGGTGG
>NZ_JBHUSF010000073.1:0-32931 GCF_042673295.1 Rhodococcus sp. NPDC057014 | reverse complement strand
CCCGGAACCCAATCGGTTCCGGGGCATTGCCGTCGGTGGCGATGACGGTGACCGCTGTGATTCACCAGGTGTCGATGCGGCGCCGGGCGAGGGGCGAGCGGTCGACTCGGGGAGTGGCTGTCACACTCGAGATCCACGACCGAGTGCTCGCAGGATCGATGACGTCGTCGATCTCGAAGACCGATGCGGCGTTGATCGCCCTGCCTTGATGTGCAAAGTCCGCAAGATGGGCGCGGTAGACGCGATCACGTTCCTCGTCGTCCTCGATGGCATCCAACTCGCGACGAAAGCCGAGCTTGACGGCGCCTTCTGGTCCCATTGCCCCCAGTTCCCCCGTAGGCCACGCAACAATCGCGTCGGGTACACGGAAACTGCCACCAGCCATGGCTTGTCCGCCGAGGCCGAACGCCCTGCGGACGATCACTGTGCAGAACGGCACACTCAGCGCCGGTGCGGTCACGAACAATCGACTGACGTGGCGCACCGACGCCGCTCGTTCTGCATCGGGACCGACGAGGAATCCCGCGGTGTCACACAGCGAGACGATCGGCAGTCCGTGCGCGTCGCACAGCTGCAGGAACCGAGCCATCTTGTCTGCTTCTGCACTGCCGATGGTGCCGCCGGCCGTGTTCCCGTCATTGGCGACGAGCCCGAGGGGTCGGCCGTCGATGCGGATCAATGCGGTCATCAATCCGGGCCCGAATCTCCTGCGGAGTTCCAGCACCGAATCTTCGTCTGCGAGCGTGCGGACCAGGGTGCGAATGTCGAATGTGCGATTGCGCCTCTCGGGCACGATATGCCGCAGCAGTCGTTGATCGGGTTCACCCCAGACATCCGTGGCGCCGCCGAAGTAGCTCAGATAGCGTCGAGCGACCTCGACGGCGTCCCGCTCGTCGTCGACAACGATGTCCACGACGCCGTTGGGCTCCTGGATGGAGACCGGTCCGACGTCGTCCGCTGCGACCGTTCCCAGTCCGCCCCCTTCGATCATGGCAGGCCCGCCGAGTCCGATCGTCGAGTCGCGAGTGGCGACGATGACGTCACAACAGCCCAGTAACGCTGCGTTGCCTGCGAAGCAGCGACCGGACGCGATGCCGACGGTCGGAACTACTCCGTTGAGGCGTCCCAGGGCAACGAAGGTCCCGAGATCCATCCGGGTAGCTCGCGACATGTCGTCGGTGTCGCCGGGGCGCCCGCCGCCGCCTTCGGCGAACAGGACCACGGGCGTTCCTCTCCGGCCTGCGAGTTCGAAGAGCCGTTCCGCCTTCTTGTGGCTCTGTAACCCCTGGGTTCCCGCGAGCACCGTGTAGTCGTACGCGAGCGCGGCCGTCGCACGGCCGTCGACGGCACCGAAGCCGGTGACGACCCCGTCGGCCGGTGTTGCAGCTTCGAGTTCCTCCAGCGTCCTGCGACGCCGTTGCGCGGCAACGACAAGCCCGCCGTACTCGTGGAAGGAGTCCGTGTCGAACAGATCGTGAAGGTTCTCGCGTGCCGTTCTCTTGCCCCGGCGGTGGCGACGCTCGACAGCCCCCGGACGAGCGCTGTCGAGGGTGCGGGCATGTCTCGCGTCGATGTCGGAGAGGTCGTCCCGCGTCGCAGCCAGGTCTACAGCCGCCGAGGTTGCGGCCTCGAACGATTGGTCGGCGTCGGGACGAACTGTGGCGAGGACGCTACCCGCCGGCACGGTGTCGCCCAGCGTGACCGCGAAGTCGACGACGGTCCCGGCCACCGGAGAGCAGATGTCGGATTCCATCTTCATCGCCTCGACGGTGAGCATCACTTCACCGCGACCGACGATGCCCCCCGGTGTCGACGACAGCGCGACGACGGTACCACCGGAGGGCGCCCGCACCTCGACGATGGAGTCCGTCGCTTCATCCGGTGCTCGAGCAGAGGCCAGGTGGTCGTCGATGGTTCTGGTCGTGATCGTTCCGTTCCGGAAGCCGTCGCTGCCGAGGAACCACGACAGTGTCGGAATGTCGGTGTCGAGCGGGTCGAGGACGACGTCACCGAGCGCGGCGTTCAGTTCCTCTGCTGCCGCGAGGAAGTCGCCGTCCGGTCGATGCACGATCACTTTGGCCAGAAGAGGGTCGTACCCCGTGCCGACCTGCAGGCCGGGTCGAGCGTGTGATTCGACGCGGATCGACGGGCCGCTCGGGAACTGTACGGCGGTGAGCCGGTCGGAGCCGCCCGATTCGGGCGCTCCGGTGACGCGTGCTTCGAGCGCAATTCCGCGGGGTTCCCCCAGGGTCGTCGCCGACAGTTGTAGATCGGCAAGGCTCAACCCCTGCGCGATGTCGAGTTGCAGACCGACCAGGTCGAGTCCGGTGATCATCTCGGTCACGCCGTGTTCGACCTGTAGCCGGGGGTTGGCTTCGATGAAGTACCACCGGTCGAGATCGTCGGCGTCCACCAGGAACTCGAATGTGGCGAGCCCGCGAAGTCCCACCTCGGAGGCGAGCGTCAGCGCGGCCGCATACAGCGCGGTGCGGGTGGTCGCGGGCAGGAAAGCCGCAGGTCCTGCCTCGACCATCTTCTGATGGCGCCGCTGGCCCGTGCAGTCGCGGTCGAAGAGGTGCATCGGTGAGGTGCTTCCGTCACCGACCACCTGGACTTCGACGTGTCGTGCTCGCGCGAGGTATGCCTCGACGTAGACGTCCGGGACTCCGAAACTGCGGCCGGCCTCCGAGCGGCAGCGGTCCATCGCGTGATCCAGGTGACGCAGGTCTTCGACGATTCGCATACCGCGGCCGCCGCCGCCTGCCACCGCCTTGACGATGACCGAGCCGGACTCCAGTGATTCGGCGAACTCCCGGGCGGCAGCGGGGGAGGTCGCCCCGCTCGTGGCCGGCAACACCGGCACTCCGCACCTCGTGGCGAGTTCACGCGTCGCGGATTTGTCCCCGAGGAGGCGCAGGGTATCGCCGGCCGGTCCGACGAACGTCAGACCGGCTGCCACACAGGCATCGGACAGCCGGTCGCTCTCGCTGAGGAATCCGTAGCCGGGATGGATCAGGCCGGCGTCGGACGATGTGGCGGCTCCACAGATGCCCTCCACGTCCAGGTATGCGGCGGGACCGGTCCCTCGCAGCGCAACCGACTGATCGGCGTGCTCGGCATGCGGTGATCCTTCTTCGTCCTCGCTGTACACCGCCACCGTGCGCAGTCCCCGTTGGGTCGCCGTGCGCATGATGCGGAGCGCTACCTCGCCGCGGTTGGCGATCAGCAGCGCGGTCATGCCTTCGCTTCGTCGGCCGAGAAGCCGCCGTATCCGCCCTGAAAGAAGATGAGCGGCGATTCCGGGGTGTCGAGTTCGAGGTGTTCGACCCGGCCGACGACGATGTAGTGGTCGCCGGCATCGTGGACGGCGTCGATCTCGCAGTCGATCCACGCCAGGGAGCCTAGTATGCGGGGCATGCCCGACGGCGTCGCGGCCCAGTCGACGTCGGCAAACTTGTCCGTGCCCTTACGGGACATGCTTCGGCAGATGTTCTGTTGGCCGGAAGCGAGCACGTTGGCGCAGAACCGTTGTGCAGCACGTATCTTCGGAAACGTCGACGAGGACCTGTCCGGCAGGAATGCGACGAGGGGCGGATCGAGCGAGACCGACGTGAACGAGCCGACGGCCATTCCGACCGGGGCTCCGTTGTCGCCGATCGCGGTCACTGCCACCACCCCGGTCGGAAAATGACCGAGAATCGTGCGGAACAACCCCGGATCGATCATCCGTTCTTCGTCGACTACCACTGACTGTTGTGCGTTCACGGAGTTCCCCTCGTATGTCATTTGATCGGTATGTCATTTGATCGTCAGGCCGGCGTCGACGGGCAGCACGACGCCCGTGACGTACCGCGATTCGTCCGATGCCAGCCACATCACCGCATTGCTGATGTCCTGCGGTTCGAGGAGTTCGACGGGCAGCAGATTGCTGATCGATTTCCCCATGTTCGACGGGTCTGCGAGTGCCTCGGCCAGTGCGGTGTTTCCGACGACCATCGGAGTGCTCACGCCGGTCGGGTGAACCGAGTTCACGCGGATGCTGTGCTCGGCGAGCAGGACTGCGTACTGTCGCATCAAGCCGACGACTGCGTGCTTGCTGGCCGTGTAACCGATTCCTGCCCCGGAGCTTCCACCGACGGCCTTGATTCCGGCCGTCGAGCTGGTCAGGACAATGGATCCGCCGCGGCCTTGGGCGATCATGCGTTCGCGGGCGACCTCGACGGTGTTGAACACTCCGGTGAGGTTGACTGCGATCACGTCGGCGAAGACGGCGTCGCGGTCGGGTTCGCCGGACTGCTGTGGAGCGATGCCTGCGTTGGCGACGACGATGTCGACACCGCCCAATTCGGCGGCACCGGCTTCGAATGCTGCCGACAGCGCGCGCTTGTCCCGGACGTCGGCGGTCGTGGCGACGATCCGGCGGTCGAGTTTCTCCACCAGTGCTGCCGTCTCGGCGAGGTCGTCCTCCGTTGCCAATGCGTACGGCACCGATGCGATCGGGTTGCAGATGTCGACGGCGATGATGTCTGCGCCTTCCTCAGCCAGTCGCAGTGCGTGACTCCGCCCCTGGCCTCGTGCCGCGCCGGTGATGAATGCAATTCTTCCGCTGAGTCTGCCGCTCATGAAGGGTCCCTTTCGTGGACGCACGGGGGCGAGGGAGTGATGTCCACATCTCCTTCGACGTACGAAGCATCGATGTGACGTGCGTCGCTCCTACCGCCACACCCTGCCCCCGGCGCTCCGATCTGTCAACTATGACGTTGATTTGGTCCACGACTGCGTAGATTCTGCTCGCATTCTGCCGATGGTTGACATCTGCGAAGGTGGGCACGATGATCGGTGGAAGCGATCTACACTGACGTTGATCGCGGGGTGCGCCGGAAGATGTGTGCGCGCCCTCGACGTTCGATCCTGTGGAGGAGTGCGCATGTCCGACATCGAGACCAGGCTGCGGAGGTTGGAGGATCGGGCCGAGCTTCACGATCTCGCGGTACGGTACTTCTTGGCGTCCGACTTCGACGACCTGGACGTCATCGCCGACTCGTTCTCCGTCGACGGTACGTTCTCTGCCGGAGGTTTTCCGGGCGCTTCGGGCGGTGCCGGCATTGCGGAGATGATCCGGCAGGCTCGCGAGTCCTTCGGGACGACGATCCACACCCCGAACTACGTTCTGGTGGATTTCGTCGACGACGACCATGCAACGGGTGTGGTGGGTGCTCATCTGGAGATTGCGACCGGGGGCACGACGGTGTTCGGCGCTGTTCGGTACGAGGACGAGTACGTACGGGTAGACGGCCGCTGGAAGTTCGCATCACGAAACATGCGCACCGTGCATGTGGGGCCGTGGGGTGAGGTCGCCTCGTCGCTGACCTCTCCGCGCCCGGTCCGCTGGCCCGGCGCCGAGCCTGCCGCCTCGGACTATGCGGTGAAGGCGTGAAGGCCTGAACGGTTCTCTGCTGCAGAGGCCTGTGGCCGACGCCGATCTCGAAAATCAACATCAACGTTGACAATGGCTGTGGGGGTGACGCGCCTCCGAACGCCGATCTGCTACATCGAATGACAAAGAGGAGTTCGAACATGACTGCTGCACAAGAGGTTTCCACTCGAGATCTGGCCGAACTGGTAGAGACGGCCAAGATCGAGCGAGTGATCTACGACTATGCCTACTACCTGGACATGAATCTGCCCGACGAGCTCGCCGCGCTGTTCACCGAGGACTGCTACGTCGCCTACGGCCCCGGTTTCGGGGCCGAAGGTCGCCGGGCCTACCGCGAGACGCTCGACGGCATCGGGACGTTCTTCACCGCGACCAGTCATCACGTGTCCAATGTCGCCGTGACATTCGCGGACGACATGAACTCGGCGAGCGTCCGCTCCGTACTGTACGCATGGCATCGCTACACCAAGGAGGGCAAGGCCGACGGCTACTTCTTCGGGCAGTACCACGATGAGTTCGTCCACGACGACCAGCACGGATGGCGATTCTCGCGCCGGGAATTGCGGTCCTCCGGCGTTGTCGACTTCCATGTGAAGAAGCAGATCCCGATCGGCCGAGCATGACCACCGTGGCGGAATCGGCGAACCAGGTTCGGTACGAGAACTTGCGCATCGAGCACAGAGGGTCGATCAGCTGGATCGTGCTCGATCGTCCCGGCAAGGCGAACGCTCTGTCCAACGAGCTTTTGGACGAGTTCAGCGATGCGTTGAACCGGCTGGCGACGACGGGCGGCAAAGTCATCGGAATTCGGGGGGCGGGAAAGGGCTTCTCAGCCGGTTACGACATCGGCCAGGTCGGTAAGGTGGTCGCCGATCCCGATCCGGTTGCAGATCGTGACCGATTGGCTCGCAACGTGAACCGATTCCTGGCGATCTGGGATCATCCGAAGCCCGTCATCGCAGCGGTACACGGATACTGCATCGCGGGTGCAACGCAGATGTGCGTGTTCGCGGACATCACCCTCGTCGCACGAGACGCGAAGATCGGCGAACCCGCCATTCCGCTCGGTGGCGGATACGTCGCTCCGCTGTGGGCTCCACTCGTCGGGCCGAAACGCGCGAAGGAACTGGCCTTCGTTCCCGGCAACGCGATCGACGGAACCACGGCTGTCGAATGGGGATGGGCCAACCACGCGGTGGCGGAGGAGGATCTGATCGAGGCCGCCGAAACGCTGTCAGGCCGGATAGCCCGCACGCCGGCTGACATCCTCCGGATCAAGAAGCTCTCCATCAACAGGTCGATGGAGTCGATGGGCGTTCGAACCGCGGCCCAGGGCGGCGCCGAGATGGATGCTCTGCTCCACCTGTCGCCCGCCGTCGCCGAAGTGCGCGCATTCGTCGCCGAGGTCGGGCTCGGGGCAGCAGTAGCGGCATATCGCGAGCCGGTGGCCGCGACCGAAGAATCGAGAAGGGACATACCGTGAGTAGCGGAATTCAGTTCGAACTGGACGGCCACGTCGCCAGCGTGACACTCGATCGACCCACAGCACTGAACTCGATAGACCCCGAGATGGATCAGGCGCTGTTCGAGGCATGGACCGAGATCAACTCGAATCCGGACATCTGGGTGGCCGTCCTCGGTGCCACCGGGGAGAAGGCATTCTGTGCCGGAGCCAACGTCAGTGGCGGCACCGAGGGCGCCGGGCGCCGGATGGCGCTGGGCGGCGGCCTCACGGGGGTCGGCGGGCCGTTGCTCACGCTCCGCAAGCCCCTGGTGGCGGCGGTTCAGGGATATGCGATCGGTGGTGGTTTCGAACTCGCCATGTGTGCGGACATCATCGTGGCCGCGGACACCGCGCAGTTCGGGATTCCCGAGACCAAAGTCGGGATCATCGGCGAAGCGGGCATCATGCACCGAGCCATTCGGCAGCTACCGCACCACATCGCGATGTCGTTGATCCTGACCGGCGACCGAATCGATGCACAGCAGGCCGAGCGGTACGGACTCGTCAACGAGGTCGTGCCGTTCGAGAAGTTGGCGGAGACGGCTCGTTCCTGGGCCGATCGAATTGCTTCGGCGTCTCCACTTGCCGTTCAGGCCGCGAAAGATGCCGTGCTGTCGCGCATCGGATGGCCGTTGGATGTCGCGCTGGCAACGAGGTACGAGCCGATCGAGGCCTACGCGAACAGTGCCGACCGGGTCGAGGGCCGTGCTGCATTCGCGGAAAAGCGCGCCGCACAGTGGATAGGTCGTTGAGGCCGTTTTCAGGTCTTCCGGGCGCCGGGTCGTGTCACATCGTGACGACCCGGCGCCGAGGTCACTGTCGCGCCGGACGGTCCTGGGTGCGTGCGCCCTCGTAGAACAAGGTGAAGAATGCTTCCGTGGTCTGACGAGCATCGACGTTCCACATTCCAGGCTTCAGCCATCGATGCGTCCAGTTCACCATCCCGAACAAAGCCTTGGCCATCAACGGCACCGGTACGTCGGAGCGGAGTGCTCCGTTGTCGACACCTTCCTGGAGTACGGACAGCACGATCGTTTCGAATCGTTTGGTCTTTCTCGCCATCTCCTTGCCCCAGGAAGTGGAATCGAGTTGGAGCTGCGCCATGTCTTCCTGGATATACAGATAGACGAACGGGTAGTTCTCCTCGTACGACGTCATCTGCTGCTCGACGAGTCGGCGAAGCTTTTCGGGCGCGTCCTCCTCGCTTGCGGTGATCTCCTCCCCGACGGCGATATTGTTGTCGAGGACATCCACGAGAATATCGTGGAACAGGGCCTGGAACAGCTCCTTCTTGCTGGCGAAGTAATAGTAGATAGACGCGCGATCGGTGCCGAAACGCTCGGCGATGTCGTTCAGGGTGGCAGCCTCGAAGCCCTTCTCCTTGAACACCTCGGCCGCGGTCCGAAGCAATTCCTGGCGCTTGGCCTGGTAATTGGGGCTGCTGTCCTTCTGAGCGCTGCGGCGGCGGCGACTCATTCCGCTGTTTGCTGCTGTCGACGTAGGCACGTGGAGATGATACCGCCGAGATGGACGTCCCAGTCAACGTCACTGTGAATCAATGTCAACGTTGACGATGTACAACATAGCGAGGATCGAGGCAAGATGACCGACAACCGAGACTGCAATGCTCCCGAGGGCGGAACCGGACTCGGCGATCTTCGCGACTTCGCCGAGCGGCTCCTCGGTGACGTGCACGAAGGTCCACCGCTCGACGAGGTGACCCGGGTACTGATCCAGATCGCCGTGCGAGCGGCCGTCACCGCGATGGATGTCGACGGTACCGGGCGTTTCATCGACGAGGCCCTTGATCTCGGAATAGACGCCGCGCAGATTCAGGAGGCGCTGACGTTGGTCTCCGGATTGGGTGTTCACACGCTGTTCGAGTCGTCCCGGCAGCTGGCGGACGCCGTTCGGCGTCGTGCCGGCGGCGAGATTGTGCCTCTGGACGAGGCTCGACGCGCACTCTGGGATCGATACGTCGGGACCGATCCGTACTGGCAGCGTATGGAGGCCGAGCTGCCGGGGTTCCTCGATGCGCTGTTGAGGATGTCACCCGAGGCCTTCGAGGCGTTCTTCGGCTATTGCGCGGTTCCGTGGACAACCCGCGCGCTCCGCGGCGTCACGAAGGAATTGATCTCTCTCGCTGTCGATTCCACTCCCACCCACAGATATCTTCCCGGCTTCGCGCTGCACCTGAAGAACGCGCTCGATCTCGGCGCCGGATCCGGCGCGATCCGTGAGGTCATCGAACTGTCGGCTGCAGCCCCGTCTCACCGCGGCGTCCGCTGAGGCCACTCCTCAGCCTGCACCCCGCAAAAGGCCCGGTACGCATGTCGTACCGGGCCCTACTTTGGTCTCGTCGAGAAGCGTTGCAGAGGAGATCGATCGGAACTCGAGATCCGACCGCCACTTCTGTACCGAGAACTTCGGGGAACCGCTTGGCGATTCCCCGAAGTGCTCGGCCGACGCGTCGTGTCTCAGTCGACGATCAGACCGCCACCGTGTCGTGCGTACCCTCCACCTCGACGTTGGGTACGACCTCGTTGGCGAACAGCCGCAGCGACTCCACCCACGGCTCCGGATCGTCCAGCGCGTCGTGAGTGTTGACCGCGAGTTGGCCGTAGCGGAAGCCGGCAAGGTCGAACGTCTTCTCGATCTTCTCGATCACGGTCTCCGGGCTGCCACACAGCCAGACGTTGTCAGCGAGATAGTCGAGGTCGACGTCTGCGATGTCGATCTTCTGGTCCGCGTCATCGATGAATCCCTGCAGGATCCGATACTTCTGGTAGACCGGCATCAGATACTTCAGCCACGCGTGGCCCAGAGCGCCGTTCTTGGCCTTCTCCTTGGCTTCTTCGTCGGTCTTCGCGACGAACACATCGCGGGCGATCTTGAAACGAGACCCTTGTGGCGTCGCCCCGACGGAGCGGCACGCCTCCGAGTACGTCTCCCACTGGGACTTCAACAGCTCCGAACCACCGTAGAACGAAATCGGAGTCCATCCGCGCTCGCCGGCCAAGCGGTGCGACGGCGAGTTCTTGCTCAGACCCGTCACCGCAATCTCCAGGCCGTCGGCTCCGCCGTGTGGTGAATGATCGGCGGTGAGGTGGTACTCCTCGCCTTCCTTGACCTCGAAAGCGCCGTGGGAGGCCACGCCTCCGGGATCGATTCCGCTGTCCAGGCGCGCAGCCTTGTAGTACTTTCCCTCGAAGTCGAAAGGCTCCTGGCGCCAGACCTTGTCCATCACCTCGAGCCCTTCCATGAGGCGAGGGTGGGCCTCGGAAAGGTCGCCGGGCTGACCGCGGAGGACTGCTTCGTTCTCCCACGAGCCGGCGCCGACTCCGAGGAAGTAGCGATCCTCGAGCAGCTGCGACGTGTAACCCACCTGGATGGCCAGAGTGGAGGGGTTGTGCAGGGGCACGATGTGCGCCATGGGAGCAAAGCGCATACGTTCGGTGATCTGTGCGGCCGCGACGATCAAGAGCTCCGGATTGGGGATGTTCTCCCAAGCCTGCATCCCGTGCTCGCCCACCATGAAGTCGCGGTAGCCGAACTTGTCAGCGGCGGCAGCGAGCATCAATGAGTACTCGAACGTCTCCTTGTCCTTGCGTCCCGGGCGCATGTACGGGGTGTGGAAGATACCGCATTCCATAATGTGTCCAACTTTCTTGTTGTGGCGAACAGCGATGATCGGTGTTGCATGCGAAGGCGTTGTACGCCGAAGGTGGTCATGAGAATTCGACAGGCGGGCCGGCAGCACCGGCCGGTCGGGCCTTGTCGATGTCAGCTGGAGGGACTCCGGATGAGTGAGCGGGTACGAACGACATCGGCCGAGAGAGCCGCAACCAGCTCTTCTTTCGAGGCGAATGTGGTCTGGCCACGCATCCAGTGGTCCAACTGCACGGTGAGCGTGACACCGTACAGATCGCCGCTGAAGTCGAGCAGGTGCGCCTCGACCAGGCGGATTCCGGATCGGCCGTAGAAGGTCGGTCGCCGACCGACGGAGACCGCTGCTGCGACAACCGTGCCGTCGGGAAGAGTGCAGTGGCCGGCCCACACGCCGTCTGCGATCGTGTTGGAATCCGCCAATTCGAGGTTGGCGGTTCTGAAGCCGAGTTCCCGGCCCCGCTGATCACCGCGTACGACTTGACCCACTACCCGGCTGGGTTGCCGTATGCACGAATCGGTGGGGATTCGAATCTCGGACGTGGGGAGCACCGTCGCGCTGCTGCTGATGCTCAGTCCGAAATGCCACATCATGGTGCGTGCAGCGGCCGGGAAGTTGTGGAGAGCGCCGGAGCGATATCCGCACTCGCGCACGATCTCGACCAGATCGGCATCGAGTGAGGCGTTCGGAATTCCGCTCACGCGCGGGCGCGCGACGACCACTGTTCCGCCGCCGTTGTCCGATACGGCGGAAAGCGCTTCTCCGACACGGTCGGTGGCGGACAGATGCGGGGCGGGGTCCAAGTCCTGCACGAAGGAGATCAACGGCACAGCGTCCGTGAACGATTCGATCGTGTACGCAATGTATTCGTGTCCCGATGCATCACTTCGATAGCCGACGCAGTTGACGTCGCCGTGCTTCGACCCTCGGACGAACGCGAACTCGGTCGCCATGTGTAGTTCCGTGATACGCCGGTAGATGACGACGTCATCGATCGACACCACGCCGAGTTGGTGGGCGTCGGCGAAGCTCTCCGCCTCGTCCGTGCCCGCTATCGCCGTGGGATCCTGCTCGGAGACCAGGGCTGTGAAGGTGCCCGCGCGGCTCAGTCCGGCGATCGTCGCCAGATCGACGGATGCTTCGGCCGGGCGGCGGTGATCGAGTACTCCGCCACGGGCGGTGCGCGCGGCGAGAACATGGCCCGGTCGCGTGAACGCCTCGGCTGACGTCGTCGGCTCTGCGAGGCAGCGAAGGGTATGCGCTCTGTCGGATGCGGAGATCCCGGTCCCCGGGCGGTCGGCGTCGACGCTCACCGTGTAGTCGGTTCCGGTGTGGTCTCTGTCGGCACCGGTCATGCTGGTGAGTCGGAGGCGATCGCAGTCTGCACCGGGAAGTGCGGCACACACGAGACCGGAGCCGAATCGAACGAGAAACGCAACGGATTCGACGGTCGCCTTTTCTGCAGCGAGGACGATGTGTGCGTCGCTGTCGGGGGCGGTGCCGGTCAGTACGACGGGCCGACCTGCACTCAGGTCGGACAGTGCCCGTTGTACTCGGGTGGTCGGACAATCCATTTTGTTGACCTCGATTCGTACCGGCGTCGGCAAGTGCGCTGTGACGAGCGTCGCAAAGTTCACGCACCTTGTCAACATCAACGTAGATATAGATCGGGACCGCGGTTCGGGGCCCGGGGCCGGACTCTCGCCGGGTGCAATTCCACGCGCGCGTTGAAGGACCCAGTGGCCTCCTGGCGCTGGTGCGAACCCTGTCCGTCGGGTCGATCGTCAGCGCCAGGCGGCACAGGTCTAGAACACGACGACGAGTCGTCCGTCGGCTCCGCCCCGTTCGAGTCGCTGCAGACCGGTCGGTATCTCCTCGAACGTGATTCGCTCGACCAGTGGGCGTACCGATCCTTCTGCCACGAGTTGGAGGATCGCGCTTGCCTCGTTCTTGGTGCCGTTGGACGAGCCGACGATGGTGACCTCTTTCATCGTGATGTTCGGGATCGAGACGGAGCCGGTTTCCGCGCCCAGTCCGACCTCCACGATGCGCCCGCCGTGCCGGACAGCACCGATTGCCGAGTCGAGGGTCCCCGAGGCCCCGGCGAAGTCGATGATGAGATCCAGGCCCTCGGATTCGAAGTCGCGGATGTCCTGCGCGCACGCCTCGGCGCCGAGGTCGTGCGCAAGGGGCCACCTGGTCTCGTGGAGTTCGGCGACGAAGACGGTCGCTCCTGCGGCCTTTGCGATCTGAAGTCCGAAGTAGCCGAGCCCGCCGAAGCCGATGATGCCGACGTTGATACCGGACTCGATACGTCCAGCGGTGTGCACGGCTCGGTACGCGGTTCGACCCGAACACGTTGCCGGCGCGGCATCCTCGAAGGGCAGCCCGTCGGGAAGTCGGACCGGCAAGTGCGCCGGCACTTTCACTTTCTCGGCATAGCCGCCGTTCATCGCCGTCCCGGGGCCGTCGGTGGTCGCGGGAATGCCGACGCGGTCGCCTTCCGCGAAATCGCGTACGCGTGCTCCCACTGCTGAGACGGTTCCGACGATTTCGTGACCGAGGACGATCGGAACTTCGCCCAGTAGTTCGGTGATGGTCCCGTCCATGAACCCGATATCGGAGTGGCACAGCCCGACTGCTCCGGTATCGATGACGATGTCGTCGGGCCCCGGAACGGGCTCGTCGGTTTCGACCTGTCGCAGTGGGGCGCCGACCCCGGTGAATTGCCATGCTCGCATCGATTCGAGCCTCTCGTGATGGTGTGGGTAGGAGTGTCGAACGAACCGGATTCGCGGAGTGCTCTGACGTCAGCGTCGCCCGGGGCTACAACGCAATCAACACTACAGTTGATTCATGGAAGGTGAGGACCTTCGGTGAGTTCGAATTCGTCGGAAGGGTTCGGCAGGCGTTCGACGCTCCGTGGCTTCACCGTTCGATCAACGCGGCGGTGACCTGCCTGCGTCGCGTGACTCCCAGTTTACGAAGGAGATTCGAGACGTGGCCGTCGACGGTCCGAACCGACAGCACCATGTGCGTCGCGATCTCCCGGTTGGTGAGACCCTCCGCGACGTACCGCGCAACGTCCCGTTCGCGCGGGGACAACTCGGGGTTGGAGTGGGGAGTCGCGCCGGTGTCGTCCGGTCGTTTCTCGTTCAATGCGTAAGCGATGAGTTGGGACATCGACATTGTCGCGCCCCGCTGCCGAGCACGTTCGTATGCGGCGTCTCCGAGAGACGTTCGTGCTCGTGATTCGTACACCTCTCGGCGCTGAACCCAATGGCGCGAACCATAGAGTTGCATCCCGAACGAGTCCCACATGCTCGACGCTGCTCCGAGTAGTACTGCCGCTCGTTCACCGGCGCCGGATGCCGCCTCGGCCCACGCGAGCAGATCTATGACGAGGGTTGCGCCGACGGTGTCGTCGAAGGCGCGCTTGAGGCCCAGGCTGGCGGTCGCGTATTCGGTCGCCTGCTGATAGCGGCCCGACACCAGCGCAACGAGTCCCAATCCGTACACGGCGTAGGACAGCATCCATTTCTCATCTGCGGCCGAAGCCTGTGCTCGGACGAAATCGAAGTGCTCGGCTGCCCGCGCGGTTTCACCGTTCGAGCTGCGCAGCATGCCCATCTCGATGTGCGCGGTCCACATGAGATCGGTGCCGTCCGGAATCCGTTCGTACAGACGCAGTGCCTCGGCCAGGTGCCGCTCACCTGCCTCGAAGTCACCACCGAGATAGGTATTGAGTCCCTGCGTCTGCAGGGCAAAGGCCAACGTTGCCTCGTCGCCCAGGGCTCGTGCGCGACGGGCGGCGTCGTCGAGGGTTCGCCCGGCTTCGCCCCGATCTCCCTGCATCGTCTGAAGGACCCCGAGGGTTGCCGACAGTTGCGCTGCGCGGGTTTCGGGGACCGTATCCAAGTTCAGAAAGCTCGTAACCCACATCCTGTGCTCACGAACCGAGAACGCCGACGACCACAGGAACCAGGTTGCAACGAAACCAGATGCTACCGAAGTCGTTTCCTCGGTCCGATCGGTGAGCGCCGTCTGCAGTGCCAGCCGAAGATTGGCCCGATTCTCGCGCAGCCGGCCGCCGGCGAGCTCCTGGCCGTGGCCCGTCCAGGCTTTCCGCGCAGAAGTCACCAGGTCGGCACACCAACGCAGATGGACGCCCCGCAGGCGCAGTGCCTCGTCCGCGGACAGTTTCCCGGCACCGAAGTGCCGGATCGTCTCCAACATCCGGAACCGGACCCGTTCGTTCTCGAGGTCGCGTCGAAGGACCGATCTGCTCACCAAACCGGCGAGGAGATCCAGCACCGCATCGGTGTCGACAGGGCCTCCCGCGCAGACTCGTTCGGCCATCGCAAGGTCGAAACCCTCCGCGAACACCGACAGACGCGCCCAGAGAACCTGTTCCTGCGCGGTGCACAGGTCGTAGCTCCACTCGACCGTCGCGTGCAGGCTTCGGTGCCTGTCGGGGCCACCACGGTTGCCCACGGTCAGCAAGGACAGTCGATCGTCGAGCCGTGCTGCGAGGTCGTTCACGGACAGCGCAGTCAACCGTGCGCACGCGAGTTCGATCGCCAAGGGCATGCCGTCGAGTTGGGTGCAGACGTGTCGGACCGCGTCTCGACTGGCATCGGTGATGGAGAATCCCGCGATTGCGGCACCCGCTCGATTCTCGAACAGCTCCATGGCGGCACCGGCCCGCTCCGGGTCGTGCTCGTCGGTCATGGACAGGGGGTCGAGAACATGCACGCGTTCGTCGGGAATGGCGAGGATCTCGCGGCTGGTGATCAGAATCTTGACATACGTGGTGTTTCGCAAGATCGCCGCGATCGATTGTGCGCATGCATCGATAAGGTGTTCACAGTTGTCGAGAACGATCAACAAGTGTTTGTGACGAAGGGATTCGACGAGCGATTCCTGTGCGCTACGTTCCGGCATGTCCGGATCGTCGAATCCCAACGCATCCAGGATCGCTTGGGGAAGCAGGGTGTGGTTGCGGAGGGAAGCCAACTCGATGAAGCGCACTCCGTCGGCGAATGCACGGCGAAAGTCCATTGCGGCTTCGGCGGCGAGTCGCGTCTTGCCGATGCCGCCGGGCCCCGCGATGGTCACCAGTCGGTTGTCGCCGAGCGACAGCCGGAGTTGGCGAAGGTCATCGTTTCGGCCGACGAAGCTGGTGGAAAACCGTGGAATGTCCGAGGTGAGAGTCGTCCGAGTGGCCTGATCGCGTGTGCGCTGTCGGGTGGCTCGATCGCCCCGGACTCGGCGTACCACCTGTGCGAGCGTGTTCCGCGATCCGTTCCACTGGAGTGATCTGTGGAGTTGAGCGACCGTGATCTCGGGATTTTCGTCGAGGAGGGCTGTGATCGCAGGGACCAGCGCATCGGCGGACGATCCGGTTCGTGGACGGTGATCGCCAGGGGGTTCGTCGAAACTCAGGGCGCGGCGCACGGTGTTACGAGAGATCTGCAACCGAGTTGCGATTCCGGAGATCGTCACACCCGCTCGTCGAAGGTCGACGATCTGCTGCCATTCGTTCGAGTTCACGGCCCTCGCTTCGATCTCGCTCGGATTGTGATTGACATCACCGGCTGATAGTGCCCCGCACCGACTCCGTGGTCAAGATGTGACATCAACTGTATTGACGGGGTCCTGGGGTGACGGGCCGCAGTCACATGCCCTCTGAGCTGGGGTGATCGAAGGCCGATCCGCCGAGCATGTGACCGGGTGATTTCACGGTTCCGTTGCCACGGGCAAACGATGAAGAGTGACTCAGGTCATAGTCAAGTGGATCACCGCACAGACGGAGCAGTAATGAGTACGCCGGAAGAGAACATCGATTTGGCCAACAACTTCGCCAAGATCTTCTCCACGGGTGACGTGGCGCAGATCCTGGCGACACTTCATCCCGAGGCGACCTATTGGGTCTCGGGAGGTATCGACGGCATGTCGGGCACCTACGACAGGGAAGGGCTCGGCGCATTGCTCGGCGGGGTGACATCCGTGTACGAGAACGGTGCGCTCGAGGTGATACCGACAGCCGCGATTGCGCAGGGTGACAAGGTCGCCGTGGAGGCCACCTCGTACGCGAAGTTGAAGAACGGCAAGGTCTATAGGAACCAGTACCACTTCTTGTTCGAGTTCCGCGACGGAACGATCTTCTCCGTCAAGGAGTACATGGATACGAAGCATGCATACGACATCTTCTACGCCTGACGCCCAGTTCGTCGCGCAGCATCCACATCAACCGTAGTGAGAAAGGCAGATCATCATGGCAATGGAAACCGGACTCATCGTCCATCCCTACATGCGCCCGGAGCGTACCGCGCGCCAGACCTTCGACTGGTGCGTTCAGCAGGCGATCACCGCGGACGAGATCGGCTTCGACTCGATCATGCTGTCCGAGCATGCTTCTCAGCGCTGGGAGAACATTCCCAATCCCGAATTGATCATCGCCGCAGCGGCCACCAGGACCGAGCGGATCAAGTTCGCTCCGATGGCTCACCTGCTTCCCCATCAGCATCCGGCCAAGCTTGCGATCATGGTCGGTTGGCTGTCGCAGATCCTGGAAGGCCGGTACTTCCTCGGTATCGGGGCAGGCGCGTACCCTCAGTCGTCGTATATCCATGGGATCAAGAACGGCGAGGACACGAAGTTCACGAACGAAATGGTCCGTGAATCTCTCGAGATCATGGAGAAGATCTGGAAGCGTGAGCCGTTCTTCCACGAGGGACGTTTCTGGAACGCCGGTTACCCGGAAGAACTCCACGCTGACGACGGCGATGATCAGCACATGCTTGCCGACTTCAGCCCGTGGGGCGGAGCGCCGGAGATTGCAGTCACCGGATTCAGTGCCAACTCACCCTCGATGAGGTTCGCGGGTGAGCGCGGGTTCCGGCCGGTTTCGATCTTCTCCGGCCTCGAGGCGCTGAAGACGCACTGGGAGACCTACTCCGAGGCGGCGACGGCGAACGGACACGCTGCCGATCGATCTCGCTACCACGTCTCTCAAACTGTGTTCGTTGCCGACACCGACAAGGAGGCCAAGCGTCTCGTCATGGAAGGACCCATCGGATACTGCTTCGAGCGCTATCTCATCCCCATCTGGTGGCGATTCGGCATGATGGACGGTTTCATCAAGGACGCCGGCGCAGACAGGGCCGACGTCGATCTCGAATGGGTCGTCGACAACGTCTTCTGTGTGGGTTCGCCGGATACCGTGGTGGACAAGATCAACCGCCTGTTCGAGGAAACAGGAGGGTGGGGAACGCTCCAGGTCGAATCGCACGACTACTTCGACGACCCGGCACCGTGGTTCCAGTCGCTCGAGATGATTGCCAAGGAAGTCGCCCCGCGTATTTCGCTGCCGGCGTCGGTGACGGTCTGACCGCAGTTCGGCCTCACACGATCAGTGCTGACTCGAAACGGAAAGGAAGACATGGTAAAGCGTTTGGAGGGCAAAGTTGCCCTCATCACGGGTGCGTCCCGCGGTATGGGGGAGTCGCATGCGAAGACCTTTGTCGAGCACGGCGCCAAGGTGGTGCTCGCCGACGTCTCCGACGCTGCCGGCGAACAGCTTGCCGAGGACCTCGGCTCGAATGCGGTGTTCGTTCACCACGATGTCACGCGACTCGACTCGTGGACGAACGCTGTCGCCCGAGGCGTGGACGCCTTCGGTGACATCAACGTCCTGGTGAACAATGCCGGCGTGCTCGGGCCACTCGCGACAACCGCGGAGTTGACCGAGGAGCACTACCGAACGGTATGCGGCATCAATCAGGACGGGGTGTTCTTCGGGATGAAGGCCATTCTGCCGTCCATGGAAAGGGCGGGTATCGGTTCGATCGTCAACATCTCGTCCATCGCCGGCATGGCTGCGAACTACGGCTTCCCGAGCCTGGCATATGTCGCCAGCAAGTTCGCGGTGCGCGGTATGACGAAGGCGACCGCAATCGAATACGGCCGCAAGAACATTCGTGTCAACTCGGTGCACCCGGGGTTCATTCAGACCCCGATGATGGTAGAAGCGACCAACGAAGAGGGCGGCGACGCGTTGGCACAGATCCCGCTGGGAAGGATTGCCGATCCCGTCGAGGTGTCCAAACTGGTGTTGTTCCTCGCGTCGGATGAATCGTCGTACATCACCGGAGCGGAGCATCTGGTGGACGCGGGCATGCTCGCCCAGTAGCGGTTCTGTTCTCGAGTGGGGCGCATCGACTGGTGCGCCCCACTTCTGTCGATGTGTATTTCCACTCTCCGACTGTCCGGGGTGCGCAAAGGGGCCGACCGCGACATGCGATCGGCCCCCACTGTCGGTGATCAGGAAGCGGGAGACATGCTGTCTGCCTTCTCCAGAAGGATCTGGTGCAACCCTCGTTTGTTGATCTTGGTGGCCGACATCGGCCATGCGCCCGGCTCGATGAAGTACACCTCCCTGGGGATCTTGTAGCGTCCGATCTTGCCCTGGCAGAAGGCAAGTAACTCGTCGGAGGAGAGGGAATGGCCTTCGCGGATCTCCACGAAAGCAACAGGAACCTCGTCCAGACGCGCGTCGGGCCGGCCGATCACGGCGGAATTGAGTACGGCGGGATGTTCGCACAGGAACGATTCGATTTCGATGGCCGCTACGTTCTCGCCTCCGACCTTGAGCATGTCTTTCAGACGCCCGTGGAACACCAGGCAACCTGATTCGGTACGGCTGTACAGATCGCCGGTGTGAAGCCATCGATCGTCATCGATCGTCTCGGCGGTCTTCTGTGGGTCCTTGTAGTAGCCGTCTGTGACGCAGTAGCCGCGAACCAGAATTTCGCCCGGAACGCCGATCGGTTGTTCTTCGTGGGTGAACGGATCGATGATTCGTACCTCGATGCCCGGTGCGGGTTTGCCCTGCGCGCTCGAGCGGTCCTCGAATGTCTCGGACTCGTCGCTGAGGGCGTAGATTCCCGACGTCTCGGTCATGCCGCAGGCGGCGACGAGTTCGGCCTGAGGGAAGAGGTTCTGTGCCTCCGCGATGAGGACCCGCGGGCCGATCAGGAAGAGGTATCGAACGGAGTCGAGGGCGGCTGCATCGAATGTCGGATGGCTCGTCAACATCTGCATGGGGCCGGGGAACCATGGCCATATCGTCGTGGGGCGTTCGCGGACCATTAGATCGATCGCGCGCCCGGGTTCGAAATACGTGTCCGTGAGGTAGGTTCCACCTGCCCCCATCGCTCCGAGAAGTGGTGCGAGGGCGGCGATGTGAAACAGGGGGCCACCACCCCAGCTGATGTGTGGTGTATCGGTCACCAGGCGATTGTGCGCGCGATGCACCGGTCCTCTGGTGAGTGCCTCATGTGTAAGCATGCACCCCTTGGGGTTCGCGGTGGTGCCTGAGGTGTACAGGATGGCGGCGGTGTCGCGAACGCGGACCTGGAGGCGGCGGCGCTCCACCTCGTCGACTCCTGTTCGATCGGCTGCGGCGGAGAACGCGATGCGCGGGACGAACCCGTCTCGGTCTTCGCCGCGGAGCAGAATCGCAGACCGTAGACGGGGTGCCTCGGGTAGGGACAGGCATGCACTTCCCGTCGCTGTCTTCAGGGACGGGACGGCTGCGTAGACGAGATCGGCGAAGTCGATGTAATCGTTGTCGCCCGTGACGGTCAGAATGGCCGTCAAGTCTGCGTTCTCGATGATGTAGCCGAGTTCCGAAGATTTATGGCGGGCATTGAGAGGAACGACGACGCACCCGGCAAGCGCGGCGCCGAAGAATCCTTCGAGGAACTCGATGCTGTTGTGAGCCAAGAGGCCGACGTGGTCGCCCGCCTCGACTCCGAGGCCTATCAGGCCCCGCGCTACGCGCATCGAGCCCTCGTACACCTGCGAGTACGTGTGGCGGCTGTCCGGGAACACGATGAGATCGCGATCGGGATGGTCGTTGGCGCCACGACCCAGTAGATCCGCAACCGGCGTGACTTCGCACCATTGCGCGTTGTTCGACATCTTGCCCTCAATTATCCATGGTTCGGGTGATATGGCGGCACAGAAATGGGTTCATGCTGGTATGTGAACCGAACATATGCGACCGCCGTCACACTGTCAACGTTCAAGTTGATTTACGTCAACGTTGACTAGGGGATACGATTCCCAACTGTATGATTCCGAGGATGGTGACGACTTCGACGTCCGGCAGCGGCATGAGCAAGCGCAGGCGGAGTGCTCAGAACGACGGCAGCCCCGGCTATCAGGCCAAGCGTGCCGAGCTGATGTCGGCTGCGGCTGCCGTGTTCAAGGAGAAGGGCTACGAGGCTGCAACGCTCAACGACGTCGCTGAGCGGTTCGGCACCGACAGGGCCTCGATCTACTACTACTTCGCAAGTAAGAAGGAACTCTTCCAGGCCTTGTTCCATGACATTCTCGTCGGTGTACTCGACGAGAACATTGCTGTCGGTGCCAACATCGTCGCTTCCGACCGATCGGTGCCGGACAAGCTCCGGGGATTGGTCGAGCAACAGTTGATGTCGTACGAAAACAACTACCCGTACGTCTACCTGTACATCCAGGAAGACATGGCGAAGCTCAGTCTCGACGGCACCGCATGGGCCCGGGATATGGCACGCAAGACCAAACGGTTCGAGACCCTGGTGACCGACGTACTTCAGCAGGGCGTCGACGAGGGGTCGTTCCGCGCCGACATTCCCGTTCCTCTCATGGCAAAGGCCCTGTTCGGAATGATCAACTGGACGCACAGGTGGCTGAAACCGGGAATGCGCAAGAGCGACGCTCGCCAGACGATCGACGCCTTCTGTGCGATCTTCTTCGACGGCGCTGTCAATCGGTCGCCCGGAAGGCAGTGAATTCGGGCATCGCTGGAGGCGGCAGTCGGCGACGGTCCCGCCACCGCCGACGCGCTGCCGTCAGGACGTCCGGACGAGTTCCGCGCGCATCTGGGTGAACAGGAACAACCCCGGGCGTCCGGAGATCTGCTCGTACTCGCGTGCGACGTCGTCCATGAACTCGGGGACGGCGGCAGCGTCGAGGTGTGAGGTCCAATCGGTGGATCCGACGGTGCACCACCGCGTGAATTCGTCGCGGGAACCGAAGTCCCATTCGACGTCGCGGACGACGAGGTCGGTGGTGTCGAGTCCTGCTGTCTTCGCGAGGTCGCGGAACTTGTCCGGTTCGACGTGGATGAACGGCGCCGTGAAGTCGGTGAAGAACTCCGCCCACCGTGGGCGCGCCGAGAGCGCCATCATCACGTCTTCGACGCTGGTCCGGGGACTGGCGCACACCATCTGGACGATCACGCGGCCACCGACCACGACGCTGCGGGCGATCGCGGTCAACGCCACCTGTAGGTCGGGAACCCAGTGCAGCGCGTTGAACGACACCGCGACGTCGAACTCGCCGTCGAACGGGAGGTCGCGTACGTCGCCGATATGGAACTCGGCGCGGGCGCCGTCCGGCACAGCCCTGGACTCGGCCTTCGCGATCATTCGCGGGGAAGCGTCCACCCCGACGACCGACCCGTGGGGGAGTCGCTCGGCGATCTGGAGCGTGACGAATCCGTCGCCGCACCCCACGTCCAGCACACGTTCGGTGCCGGCGAGGTCAAGCTCCGCGATCGACTGCTCCGCGACGGCGCGCTGCAGTGCGCCGACATCGGCGTAGCCTTCGCCGTCCCAATCGACCACGACGGCGTCCGGTTCTCTCAGGCTCCCTGGTGGTGCGGGCTGGAGTGCGCGCCGCCCCCGGACCGCGCGATGGACGCGCGGACGCGGGCCGTGGCCTGCCAGATCTGAGTGCTGTCGTGCACGCTGATACACGGTATGCCCTGTTCACGGGCATTCTTGATCGCCTGCGCGTCCTGAGGGGAGCCGATGCCGTCGAGGACGTCCTCGGTGACGATCGCGCAGAGCGCGGGGCCGTCCAGCTTCCGGACGGGCTCGAGTCCGTGGACGACCATCCACTGCTTGACCATCGCCCAGTGCGACACCTCTTTGTACCGGGTGGGGTTTCCGATGAAGAGAACCCGACGGGAGCGGCGGGCGCGAGCGATATCGATGTGCGTGACGGTAGCCATGGCGGAGGGTTCCTGTCCGTTGCGGGATTCCGTACTGTCAATCCCCGCTCGCACCAGTTTTGTTACGCGCCGGTTCAGGAAGTTCGCCGATCCCGCATACGTGAGTGCGAAAGAGTGCCCGAACACGCTTTGCCGCTCACATGCGCGGGGGCCGTCAGCTACCGAACGGGCTGCCCGACGAGCCGCCGCCGCCCGGCCCGGACGTGTCGGTGACGGTGACCTCGACCGGATCCTCGGTGCCGTTGGTCAGCGGCGGAGCGGTGCCCCACTGCTCGAAAGACGGAATGCTCGAGCAGGACCATTGCACCGTGTACGTGCCGGGATCGACGGTGGCCCTCAGTTCACCGTCGCCCCCGCCCATCACGGTGGTCGGGCCTACGAAGACGGTGGGCGTCGATTCGCCCTCCGTGAGGATGTTCAGCACGCACACCACCGCCCCGGGGACGGCGTATTCGACATCCATGACCACCGCGTTCCCTTCCACGGCGATATCCACGGCGAGGTCTTCGGGTGCTGCGTACGCCGTGGGTGCGGCGAGTAGACCCACGCCGGTGACTGCGGCGGCAATTCCTGCGGTTCGTGCGATCGTGACCTTCATCGGTGCATCCTTCCGGACTTCTCGGTTGCCGGTTTTGAGTACGAGCCAGGAGTCACCCGGGAGTATCGCACCTCCAACCCCGATCCGCTGGGACGCGAAAGGTGGAACACTGCTGGTCTGGGAGTTCTCAGCGTGTCGATCCGGCACCCGGTGCATCGAAGGAGACGGCGAAGTGCTCGGACGGAAGAACTACACGCCGGATGAGATCGACCACGCCGAGGCGTCCGTCGCGGGACAACTCGCCGCGTACACGTCGCTGACGGGAGCGATCGCGGGCGAGGTCACAGGCAAGAAGGTCTTCGCCGCGCTGGAGGATTTCGAGCCCCTGTTCTTCGGCAACATGGTCCTCGCGCTGGACCGCTACTTCGTCCACCGGGTGCGGGCGGTGACGGGCAAGGACTCGAACCCGCTCAACGAGGTCGAGATCCTCGCCGACTCGTTGATGGACAACGGCGGGGTCTTGCGCGGTATCAGCGTCCTGAAGTATGTCCCCGACCAGTCCGTCCTGAAGCTCGAGATCGGCGACCCGATCCGGGTGAGCGCCGACGACTTCGCCCGGCTGTCGGCAGCGTTCTTCGCGGAGCTGCGGTCGCGGTTCCTGGCATGAGCGTCTGGTTCACGTCCGACCTGCATCTTCGGCACGCGCGGCTGGTGGATATCCGGGGTTTCGACGCGGAGATCGACGCGCACGACGAATCCATCCTCGACAGTCTGGGTGCCGCCGTCGGGAGCGGGGATCAACTGTGGATACTCGGCGACGTCACCGTCGGCGGGAAGGCCGCCGAGGACTGGGCGCTCCGCGCACTGCACGAATTCTCGCGGAAACGGAACGTCGAGCTGCATCTGATCCCCGGCAATCACGACTCGTGCCATCCGATGGCGAACCGCAACAGCCACATCCGGCAGCGGGCCTTCCTGGACACGTTCGCGTCGGTGCAGCTGTTCGCACGACGGACGGTCGCGGGCCGGACGGTGCTGCTGTCGCATTTCCCGTACACCGGCGACCACACCGAGGAGGACCGGGGCGTGAAATACCGCCTGCAGGACGGGGGAGACTGGTTGCTGCACGGACACACTCACCAATCCGCGGTGCTGGACGCCGCCGTTCATCCGCGGCAGATCCACGTCGGCTGGGACAGTTGGCGCAGACCCGTCCACGTCGACGAGGTCGCGGAGATCATCGAATCCGACGCGCCGTCTCCGTGAGCGGTGTGGCTTCGGCGCGATAGGCGCGGGGCGTCGATCCGTGGGTGGCCTTGAACAGCCGGGAGAAGTGGGCGGCGTCGGCGAAACCCCAGCGGGCACCGATGACCGAGACGGGCAGCTCGCGGTATCGGGGGTCGGCGAGATCCCGTCGGCACTGGTCGAGCCGGCGGCGCCGAATCCATCCGCTCACCGTGTCGCCCTCGGCCTCGAACATCTTCTGCAGGTGGCGCACCGAGATGTGGTGGGCGGCGGCAATCGACTGTAGATTCAGCTCGCGGTCGGCGAGCCGCTCGTCGATGAACGCGGTGACCCGGGCCTGCAGTTCGTCCCCGCGCGACCGCGGAATCAGCCCGTCGGCGAGGTGGAGTTGCTCCGCGAACGCCGCGGCGACGAGGTCGAGGACGGCGTCGCCGAGGTGCAGCGCGACGGTGGGGGAGGCGTCGGCGATCTGCTCGCCGAGTCCGCGCAACAGGGGCGTGACGACGGCGCCGAGCCCCTGCCTGCCCGACATCCGGCGCGCGGTGAGTTGCGCGATGCCGTCGGGCGGGACCCGCAGGAGGTTACGGGGGAACATCACGACCAGCATCCGGAACCGGTCGTCGAACGACAGTTGGTACGGGCGGGTCGTGTCGTAGATCGCGAAGTCGCCCGGCGTGAGCGCAGCTTCCCGGCCGTCCTGGGCGAGGACGCAGCAGCCGCCCACCTGCAGTCCGAGTTTGAAGTAGTCCGGGTTGGCGGCGCGGATCGTCCGCGGCGTGCGCCGAATGACGTGCGGGGCGGCCGTGACCTCGCTGATCCGGACCGCCCCGACCGTCGCGCCGCGCACCACGCCGCGGAAGTCGTCGTGGTCCGCGGACGTCATCTCGAGGGGGACGAACGCGTCGCTCACCGACTCGCGGAACTCGTCGAACGACACGAGAAGCCGCTCCCCGGGACGGATGGGACTGCTCACGGCCTCCACCTGCTCGACACGGCTAGCTGCGTTTGACGGCTTCGCGGGCGGCGGTGCCCGACGCCATCTTCTCCAGCAACCCGATCAGGACGACCCGTTCCGACGGTGTCAGCGTCTCGGTCCACGTCTGCTCACGCTTGTTGTGCGCCGAGTACGTGCTGACGATGGCCTCGCGCCCGGCGTCCGTCAGCTCGAGATCGACCGCGCGACGGTCGCCGGCCGACGGTCGCCGGGTCACGAGCCCGTCGCGCTCGAGCGTGTTCACCAGGGCCGACACCGCAGACCTGCTCATCCCGGACAGCGACGCCACCCGCTTGGCCTCGCACGGTCCGGCGAGCCACAACACGAACAGCACCCGGAACCCGGGCCAGCTCCACCCGCTCGGCCGGTGGACCGTCGCCTCGAGGTCGTAGACGAGGGCGCTCGTCACCCGGTGCAGCGCGAGAACCAGCCGCATCGACACCGGATCGACCTCCGGCAACTCGTCCACGGTCTTGCCCACCGCGAAGTCCATGAAGGACAGGAAGTCCAAATCGCTCTGGTCGGTCGTCTCCTCGGGCATGCGTTCAGACTAGCGCCGAAACAGACATGGTCAAAGCCTTGATCAACCTCCACCCGTGAGTGCATATCAACGTCGGGCGGTTAACAAGTACTCACAGGCCGCGGGCGGCAGTACCCGCGTCGACGGGCAAGACGATGCCGCTGATGTGGGCGCTGCCTGCGGCGGCGAGGAACAGCACGACGCGGGTGATCTCGGCGGCGTCCAGCCACGCGACGGGCTGGGCGTGCAGGCTGCGGAACACTGGTTCCACATCTTCCGCGGCGGGTGCCTCCAGATCGGGACGCATCATCCGGTAGAGGGCGTCGTTGTGGATCATCGGTGTCGAGATGTTGCCCGGCGCAATCGCATTCGCGGTGACGCCGTGCGGGGCGAGGTCGAGTGCGGCGCTCTTGGTGAGCCCGATGACGCCCCACTTCGACGCCGCGTACGCCGCCATGTTGGTACTGCCTGCGCGGCCCAGCATCGACGAGATGGTGACGATCCGGCCGTATCCCCGCCGGATCATGCCGGGCGCGACCGCTCCGACCGTGTTGAAGACGCCGGTGAGGTTGGAACCGATCGCCTCCGACCACTGTTCCTGCGTGAGCGACTGCACCGGGGCGGCCACGGAGACGCCGGCATTCGCGACCGCGATATCGATCCGCCCGAACTCGGACTCCGCCTCCGCGACGAGTGCGTCCATCGCGGCCCGGTCGGCGGTATCCGCCTTGGCGGTGAGGCACCCGCGGCCGGTGGCGCGCACCAGTTCGGCGGTCTCGTCGAGGTCGGCGGCGGTGGCCAGGGGGTAGTTCACCGCCGGGCTGTCCTCGCAGCGGTCGCACAGCACGATGTCTGCCCCGCGTTCCGCCAGTGCCACCGCGTGGCTGCGTCCCTGGCCGCGGGCGCCGCCGGTGATCAGGGCGACTCGGCCCTGGAATTCGTTCATCGTCTTCTCTCCTGTCCGGGCGGATCAGCGCAGCTTGATGCTTCCGCCGTCCGCCATCAGTGTCTGGCCGGTCATGTATCGGGAATCGTCGGACGCGAGGAACACTGCGACGGGTGCGATGTCGGTCTCGGGGTCGCCGATGCGCTGCAGCGGAACCTTCGCGACGGACGCGGCGGCGCGGTCGGGGAATTGTTCCTGCCAGGCGAGGACGCCCTCGGTCGCGGCGAACGGGCAGATCACGTTCACCCGGATCTGGTCGGCCGCCCACTCGTTGGCCGCCACCCGGCTCACCCCGCGAATCGCTTCCTTCGCGGCGGCGTACGACGTCTGGGTGGGCATGCCGTCGAGCCCGGACCCGGACGCGAAGTTGATCACCGAACCCTTCGCCGCCTTCAACTGCTCGTAGCAGGCCTGCATGAGGTGCACCACCGGATAGAACCCGGTCTGGAACGAGAGGTCGAACATCTCCTGGGTGTGGTCGATCAGCAGCGCCTGCCGCGACGCGTGGGCGTTGTTGACCAGTACGTCCACCGACCCGAACGCTGCGACGGCGGCGTCCCGGATCTGCTCGGCGGACTCGCGCCGGGAGATGTCGGCGTTCAGAAAACGGGCGGCCGCTCCCAGTTCCTGCTCGAGTTCCCGGCCGCGTTGTTCGTCGATGTCGACGAACAGGACGTTCGCGCCCTCGCGGACGAACACCGTCGTCACGGCCCGTCCGATGCCGCCGGCGCCGCCGGTCACGATCGCCGTCTTTCCGTGCAGCCTCATCGCGTGCTCCTCCTGCGATCGCGGCTCAGGCACCGGCGAGGTCGCCGGTCGCCAGCGCGACCTTCTCCAGTTCGGCGACGCTGAACGCCGCGTAGTTCTCGTACGGTCCGCGACCGGCGAAATACGGTGTGAGGAGGCCGTCGAGCTCCTCGGGTGAGAACGCGGAACCCGCGGCGTCGAAGCGGTTCTCGACCTTCGGCGCCTCCATGAGCGCGACCATCTTGCCGTAGACGACGAACACCTGCCCGGTGATCGCGTCGGCGGCGGGGGAGGCCAGGTAGTGGACGAGGGTGGCGACCCGTTCGGGGGACAGGGGGTCGAGGCCCGTGTCGCCCGGGTTCTCGCCGAACGCGCCGGCGGTCATGGCCGTCCTGGCGCGCGGGCAGATCGCGTTGGCCCGAATCCCGTAGCGGGACAGGCCCTGCGCGGTCGACAGTGTGAGGGCGGTGATTCCGGCCTTCGCGGCCGAGTAGTTGGGCTGTCCCGCGGACCCGAACAGGAACGCCTCCGACGACGTGTTGACGACCCGCCCGTACACCGGGCCGCCGGCGGTCTTGCTCGCCTCGCGCCAGTGCACGGCCGCGGCGCGCGACGTGGCGGCGTGCCCCTTCAGGTGGACGCGGATGACGTCGTCCCAGTCGGATTCGGAGAGGTTGAAAATCATCTTGTCGCGCAGGATTCCGGCGTTGTTGACGAGGATGTCCATCGATCCGAACGCGCGGACGGCCTCGTCGACGAGGTGCGCGCCGAGCGCCCAGTCGGAGACGTCACCGGTGACGGCGACGGCCCGGCCGCCGGCCGCGGTGATCTGCGAGGCGACCTCGTGTGCGCCGTCGCCCATGTCGTTGACGACGACCGCGGCTCCGGCGGCGGCGAGTGCGAGGGCTTCGGCCCGGCCGAGGCCTGCGCCGGCGCCGGTGACGACGGCGGTGCGTCCGGTGAGGCTGAGTGATTCCGTCATGGGAACTCCTGATTCCGCGAAGAGAAAATTAGATTTCATTCTAGTTGTATCGCATGAACTACTGATCAGTCACTAGATGGTCGCAATATCGTGCGGGAATGTTTTCTACTATTCGTGACGCTTCGCGTCACCGGGCACCGGCTGCGGGCAGGTCTCGGTGAGTGGGAACTGTGGTCGACGTCACTGTGCGCCATGCCAGGTTGGGCGTGCTGATCCACTCGAATCCCCCGGAGCCACATATGCATAACATGCCCCTGTCCCCAGGTGAGGCGGAGCGCGCACCGCTCTCACGCGGGAAGTCGTTCGCCCTCCTGGCCCTGATCATCCTTCTGGTCGAGGTCATCCCGCTCGCCTACAACTTCGTCACCCCGGCGCTGCCGGAGATCGCGAAACACTTCGGCACCGCGAACGTCGGCTGGGTGATCACGATCGTCACGCTCGTGCTCGCCGCCTCTACTCCGCTCGTCGGCAAACTCGGCGACATCTACGGCAAGAAGCGGATGATGCTCGTGTCCGCGGCGGTATTCGGCGCCGGATCACTTCTCGGCGCGTTGGCCCCCAACTTCGAACTGTTCCTCGTGGGCCGCGGCCTCCAGGGCGCGGGCATGGCGATCCTCGTGCTCGCCTACGGGCTGATCCGCGACATCCTGCCGCCGTCGATCATTCCGGTGGCGGTGGGATTCGTCGCCACGGGAATGGGTGCCAGCACCATCCTCGGACCGATCATCGGCGGCTACCTCATCGACCACTTCGGCTACACCGGCGTGTTCTGGGCGCAACTTCTCCACGTCGCGGTCGTCGGTATCGCGGTCGCGATCTTCGTGCCCGAGACCGCCCTGCGCACGCGGTCGAAGCTGGACGTGCTCGGCGCGGCCATCCTCGGACTCGGCGCGTTCGTGCTGCTGTTCGGCATCGGCAAGGCAACCGCATGGGGATACACGGCACCGCAGACGCTGCTGTGCGTCGGCGGCGGGATCGCCGTTCTCGCCGGCTGGCTGCTCTACGAACGCAGGCCGAAGGAACCGCTCGTCGACCTGCAGATGCTCAGGCACGGCCCCGTCGCGAAGACCCTGGCCGCCAGCGGTTTCGTCCAGTTCGTCCTGGTCAGCCATTCGATGCTCATCCCGATGTTCGTGATGACCGATCCCGACCTCGGTCTCGGCTACGGATTCGGCGTCACCGCCCTCGCCGTCGCGATCTACACCGTTCCGACGGGTGTCGTGTCGATGATCGCGGGCCCGGTGGGCGGCTACTTCACCCGGCGCATCGGCCCGGCGCCGGTTCTGGTGTTCGGCGGCGCGTCCCTCGCGCTCGGGTCGTTCCTGCTCGCCACCCTGCACGACTCGACGGTCCAGATGATGTTCGGACAGTTGGTGATCGGTCTGGGTCTCGGTTCCGCGTCGGCGACGCTGCCGAACCTCATCATGCGCACCGTCCCCGCGCAGACGCAGGGGATCGCAGGCGGGATGCTGAACCTGTCCGGTTCGCTGGGCAGCGCGATCGGCAGTCAGGTGATGATCGCGATCGTCGCGATCCCCGGTGTCGTGCTGGTGGGCCGCGCCGCGCAGTACTCGGAGAAGGGGTTCGTGTACGCCTTCTTCACGCTCGCCGTCGCCGGACTGCTGGCCGCGCTGATGGGACTTCTCCTCACCCGCAACAAGATCGAGCGTCCGGTCGACACGGCGGTACCCACGTCGGAGATGGTCGCCTGACAATTCCAAGCGCAGACGATACGAGGCCCGCAGCATATGCGGGCCTCGTATCGGTGCAGCTGACGCCGAACTCAGGCGCGCACCCCCGCGGCGAGCAGGATGCGCGCCTCCTCGCGACCGTCGAGCAGCCGATTGACGCGCCGGGTCACCTTCCACTCGCCGTCGATCTTGGCGAACTCCCACCGGTTGGCGGTGATCCGGTGGACCCGGAACCCGGCGTCGTCGTGAATGATCAACTGCGATTTGCACGTGGCCACCGCGGTGTCGCCGTCGACGCGCACGTGCCCGGGCTCCAGCATGTGCGCGCAACCCCCGCCGATCCAGCCCTGATGTGCCTGCGACTGCACCATCGCCGTGATGGCCGCGTGCCCGCGCATCACCCCGGTGTCGACGTCGTACACGCCGTCCTCGGTCCACAGCCGCGCGACGGCGTCGGCCGAGCCGCTGTCGATGGCGGGACCGTAGGCGGTCATCAGCTCGAGGATGGCGAGCTTGTCCTCGAGGGCGGTGACGCGTTCGGCGAGTGTGCGGACGAGTTCTTCGGTGCCGGTCATGGGCGGATCCTGTCTTCGGTCGTGGTGCGGAAGGTGAGGCCGAGTTCGTCGCCCAGCTGCCGGAGGGCGTCCAGTTGCTCGCAGTAGTGAGCTGCGCTCGTGGACGCGAGGGTGGCGCTGACGACGGTGGTGCCGGCGTCGCGTCGGCGTTCGAGGGCGCGGGCCACGGTGTCGCGGGAGCCGATCGGGTCGAGCGGCGCGCCCGCACTGAGGACCACCTCGAAGCCGTCGGGGAGATCGAACTCGGCGAGCAGCGCACACAACTCGTCGAGCGACAGGCCGAACGGCACCCATCCGTCGCCGAGTGTCACCGCGCGGCGCAGTGATCGCCGGGTCCGGCCTCCGATCCACAGCGGGACCCGCGGCTGGACGGCGTGCGGTTCGACGACGACGCCGTCGAAGTCGAAGAACGTGCCGTGGTACTCGGGCCTCGGTTTCGACAGGGACGCCCGGAGCGCCGCGAGGGCGTCGTCGGCGCGGGCGCCGCGGTCGTCGAAGTGGGCGCCGAGCAGGTCGAATTCCTCGCGCAGGCTGCCCACGCCCAGGCCGAGGACGAGCCGGCCGCCGCTGACGACGTCGAGCGTGCCGTAGCGTTTCGCGATCTCGAGCGGGTGGTGATAACCGAGCACCAGGACCTGGGTGGCCAGGCGGATGCCGGTGGTCCGTGCGGCGAGGAACCCGAGGGTCGCGAGCGGGTCCCAGTAGGTGCCGCCGCGCTCGACCGCGACGTCGGTGGGGACGGCGACGTGCTCGCTGCACGTGAGGTGGTGGTAGCCGAGGCGGTCGGCCGTGCGGGCGATCGCGGTCAACTCCGCGATGCCGGCGCCGAGTTCCCAGTCCGCGCGGACGGCGGGGTGCGCGATGACGATGGGCGGGGCGATTCCTATGTGCATCAGTTGGTTACTCCGCTGTCGGGGTTCGGTCTGTCGTCACCGTTGTAGTGGAGGTGCTCGGGGGCCGCGCAGGGATTCCCGGTGACCGGACGCGGCGGTTGTCCGATTCCTTCCCCGCGGCGGGCGCGGCTGGTACATTTTAAGAATTCATTTCAGTTTTTGTCGGACGTATGCGTGTGACCAGGATATTTGGAGGCGTCGATGACTGTCGTCGATTCGGATGATGCACTGTCGGTACCCGCTGCGAAGAAGGATCTACCGCCGTCGATGGTCGAGCGGATGACGCTGATCCTCGACGCGTTCGACGGCCGCACGTCGCGTCTGACCCTCGAGGAGGTGGCGTGCCGCACCCGGCTGCCACGGTCCACGGTGCACCGCATCCTCGACCAACTGGTTCGCCTCGACTGGGTCGACCACGCCAGCTTCGGCTACTGCCTCGGGCGGCGGGCGATGGGACTCGGCGGCGGCGACAACGGACACGGTCAGGTTCGGGCCGCGGCCGCGCCGCTGCTGCACGAACTGCACATGCAGACCGGAATGGTCGTGCACCTGGCCGTGCTGGACGGCGCGGAGAGCGTGTACCTGGACAAGGTGGGCGGGCGGATGGCCGCGAGCCTGCCGTCGCGGGTGGGTGGGCGCGTGCCCGCCTACACGACGGCGGGCGGCAAGGCGATGCTCGCGTGGGTCGACCCGGAACAGGTCGACGGCATGTACGGGCCGCGGCTCAGCCGGAGCACCGACCGCACGATCACCGAACTGTCCACACTGCACCAGGAACTCAACCGGATCCGGCAGCGCCGCGGTCTCGCCTTCGAGCGCGGGGAGGCGGTGCGCGGAATCGGATGCGTCGGTGTCGCGGTCCGCAGCGCCGACGGGCCGGTCGCCGGCATCTCGCTGTGCGGAGACGCGCGCACCGTCCAACTCGAGCGCGTCGCCCCGCTCGTCGTCGACGCCGCCCGGGAAGTCACCCGGACGCTGCACCCCGAACTGGGAACGCCCCGCCGCGGCCGCCGGACCCCGGAGATCCCGGACAGCTCGTGGTCGACCGAGACCCTCGACCAGCTGCTCGCGGTGCAGTCGGGGCAATGGCTGTAGCGCCCGTGCGTGCGTGACGAGTCCCTGGAC
>NZ_JBHUSF010000072.1:0-33604 GCF_042673295.1 Rhodococcus sp. NPDC057014 | reverse complement strand
CTTCTTAACCGCGGGCGGTTAAGAAGTACTCACGGGTGGCGCAGCCACACATGATAACGAGCCGCGGAGGCGTCCCAGCGTGGATCAGCAGGACCCGCACGTCGTCGACCGCGTACTCGCGCGTCTGGACCGCCCGTCCACGGCGAGCAACACGCAGACTTTCCACCACCGAGAGTCCTAGACTTCCTGTAGGTGGGAACACAGGGAGGCGACATGATCTCGGGTTTCCGGAACCGGTCGCACCTCGTGCGTGACGCCCAGGGCAGCGGCCTCGTCGAAGCGTTCGTCATCATCGGGATCTGTACGATCCTGCTCACCCGCGCGTACCTCCACCTCACCGGTTATCCGCAGGTCGGGGGATCGTCGCTGCACATCGCGCACGTCCTGTGGGGCGGACTCGGCATGGTCGTGGCGCTCGTGACCGTGTTCTCGTTCCTCGGGATGAAACCGCGGGTCCTGGGGGTCGTGATCGGCGGCATCGGATTCGGGTTGTTCCTCGACGAGATCGGCAAGTTCGTCACCAAGACCAACGACTACTTCTACCGGCCGTCCGTCGCGATCATGTACGTGGTGATCGTCGTGTTGCTGCTGGTCAACCGGTCGCTGCACGACGTGCGGCCGCCGACCCCGACGGAGGACGTCGCCAACGCCGCCGCCATCGCGCTCGGCGGCCTGGACCGCGGCCTGGACCGCGCCCGCCGGGAACAGGCGCTGGCACAGTTGCGCCGGGCGGCCGCCGCCGGGGCGGACGAGGCGACGCTGACGTCCGTCCGGGATCTGCTCGACCACTGCCCGGACCGCAACGGCCGGACCGTGCCGACGGCCAGGGAGCTGGCCCGTCGCGCGACGCCCGCGTTCGCGAAGGGCCCCGGCATGCTCTGGACCGCGGCCGTGCTCCTCACTCTGTTCTCCACCCTGGGACTGCTCAGCGCCGTGATCACCCTCGACGACGACCTCCGCGGCGACGAGGGAACCGACATCACGACGATCGGTCAGCTCACCGGATCCGCGATCGCGTTCGTCCTCTGCTGGTCGGCCGTCGTGCGACTGCGGAACGGCAAACTGTGGCCGCTGCAGTTCCTGCGGGCGGCAGCCCTGGTCACGGTGCTCCTCACCGAGGTGTTCGATTTCGTCGCACAGGAATTCGGGGCGCTGCTGAACGTCGCGGTCGGACTCGGCGCCCTCGTCGTCTTCTCGTCGCGCATCGCGGTCACGGAACGAGCCCGGGCACTGACGCTCGACAACTCTGCTGCAACGAAACTCGGCCCGTTGCCACCCCGGGAGCCGTCGTCGCTTACCGTAGACAGGTGAGCATCCAAGCCTCCGGTGCCTCGACCTGGCCCGCAGTACTGACGTGGCGGGCGGACAACGCACCCCGAATGGAATCGGTGCGCGTCCAACTGAACGGCGACCGCATCAAGGCCGCAGGCCGGATCATCGGCGGCGAGTGCCCCGAGCATCCCGCGTTCAGCGCGTCCTACGACCTCGTCACCGACGAGAGCGGCGTGACCCGCCGGCTGTCGCTGCGGACGTCCGTCGCGGCCGGTGAGCGGCAGATGTCGATCAGCCGGGACGAAGAGGGCACGTGGATGGTGGAGCACGGCGCCAACCACCAGCGGTCCACGTTCGAGGGCGCACTCGACGTCGACATGGTGCTCAGCCCCTTCTTCAACGCCCTGCCCATCCGGCGGTACGGCTTGCACCTCGGGTCCGAGGACGTCGAGGTGCCCGTCGTCTACGTGAACCTCCTGGACCTGCGGGTGGAGGGCGCGATCCTCACCTACAGCAGCGGTCCGGACGGCATTCACGTGCTGTCGCCGGTGTCGAGTTCCTCGGTGACGGTCGACCGCGACGGGTTCATCATCGACTACCCGGGCCTGGCGGAACGGATCTAGGCGGCGGAGCCGCCCGTGCGTGGTTAACGAGTCCCTGCACTCGCCGGGCACTCACAGGCGGCGGAGCCGCCCCCCGCGCCGGCCGGCGTCACGCATCTCCTCGATCCAGCCTTCGTGGCCGGGAACGATGCCGGTGATCTCCCAGGTCTCCTGGTTGTCGTACGTCAGGCGCGCGCCGTGACCGTCTTCGACGAGTGTCGCCGTGGACGACTGCTCCGCCAGTTCGGTCCGGGCGTCCTGCAGCAGTGTCAGTGCCTCGTCCAGCGCGATCAGCAGGGCGTCCCGGTTGCCCTCGCACATGGCCCGGACGAGCCCGGGGGCGCTTCCGGCCACGCGGGTGCCGTCGCGGAACGAGCCGGCCGCCAGGCCCAGGGCCAGCGGTCCGCCGCGGGCTCCGGTGATCGCGAGCGTCTCGGCCAGCAGGTGCGGCAGGTGCGAGATCCGCGCGACCGCCCGGTCGTGTTCGGCGGACTCGGCGGGCACGACGACGGAACCGCAGTCCAACGCGAGTTGCGCGACCTGCGTCCAGATGCCGGGGTCGACGCCGTCGTCGGTGCCGACCACCCACACGGCCTCCCGGAACAGGTCGGGGCTGCCGACGCTCCACCCGGACGCCGACGTTCCCGCCATCGGATGCCCGCCCACGTAGCGGTCGGCGAGTCCCTGCCGGGCCGCGGCCGCCGCGACCTCGGCCTTGACGCTGACGACGTCGGTGATCGGGCAGTTCGGTGCGTACAGGGCGATCGCGGTGAGGGTGGCGGCGACGGCGGGGACCGGGACCGCGATCACGATCAGCGCGGATTCGGCGGACGCGCGCTGCAGCACCGCGACGAGATCGGTGTCGGCGTCGAATCCGTCGGCGCGGGCGGCGTCGACGGACGGTGCGGACCGGTTGTGACCCCACGCTTCGCGGCCCGCGCGCACTGCCGCACGCAGCAGCGAGCCGCCGATCAATCCCAGGCCGAGCACGCACACCGGAGGTGTGGAGGGGGTTTCAGACACCCGAACAGGTTGGCACATTCGACGGCGGACTTCATTTACCGGCACCCAGCGGGCTACCGTTGCGCTCATGGGTGCACAGCGCGCGGAAAACAACAGCGCCTCCACGGATCGGGCAGAGGATCTGGAGGGCTTCGGTGTCGCAGTAGTACACGAGGACGGCCGGTGGAAGGTGAAGGCCCTCACGTCGGCTGCTCTGACCAGTCTGAGCGTCGCGGAGGAGGAGCTTCGGGCCCTCCGTAGCGCGGGCGCGTTCTTCGGTCTGCTGGACGTGGACGACGAGTTCTTCATCGTGCTCCGTCCGGCGCCGTCGGGAACGCGCCTGCTGCTGTCCGACGCCACCGCCGCCATCGACTACGACATTGCCGCCGACGTCCTCGAGGCGCTCAACGTCGAGGTCCCGGACATCGATCCGGACGACCTCGACGACGTCGAGCCGTGGGAGGAGGGCGACCTGTCGCTGCTCGCCGACCTCGGGCTGCCCGAACCCGTTCTGGCGGTCATCACGTCCGAGACGGATCTGTACCCCGACGAGCAGCTCGGGATGATCGCGCAGCGGCTCGGGTTCACCACGGAGCTGACCGGGGTCCTCGACAAGCTTCCCCGGTAGTCCCGCACGCCGTGACTCTTCAGGACGACGAGCGGATGATCCGCGCGGCGATCGAGGCGGCCCGCGCCGCCACCGACGCCGACGTGCCCGTGGGTGCGGTCGTGTTCGACGCGGACGGCGTCGAGGTGTCGCGGGCGGTGAATTCGCGGGAGGCGATGTCGGACCCGACGGCGCACGCGGAGATCATCGCGTTGCGGGCCGCGGCGCGGGTGTACGGAGACGGGTGGCGGCTCGAGGGGGCGACGCTCGCGGTGACGCTGGAGCCGTGCACGATGTGCGCGGGCGCGCTGGTGCTGGCCCGGATCTCCCGGGTCGTGTTCGGGGCGTGGGAGCCGAAGACCGGTGCCGTCGGCTCGTTGTGGGATGTGGTCCGCGATCGGCGCCTCACACACCGTCCGCAGGTCAGGGGCGGTGTTCTCGAGGACGAGTGCGCCGGCATCCTCGAAGACTTCTTCCGTGAGCGGCGCTGACCGGTTTTAAACGCTTTCGTGGGGTACTCGACACAGTGTGGCCGGGTCGTCATGACCCGTGCTTCTCTGGAGACAGGCGCCGACGAGGCGCCGCCGGACCCGTCACCGGGTTCGAAATCGGATTCACGGAGGTATCTCGTGGGAATCGCAGACAAAGCTTCGAACAAGGCGGAAGACCTCAAGGGCCAGGCGAAGGAAGCCACGGGCAAAGCGACCGGCGACCCGGACCTGCGCGACGAGGGCAAGGCGGACCAGGCGTCCTCGGCGGTGAAGGATGCCGGCGAGAAGGTCAAGGACGCCGCGAAGAACCTCAAGGACAAGCTCACGTAAAGCGGCTTCACCTGGCGATTTCAGGCTCGGGCGCCACATCCGGTAAAGTCACCGGCGGTGGCGTGTCCGAGCGGCCTAAGGAGCACGCCTCGAAAGCGTGTGACGGGTAACCCCCGTCCGAGGGTTCAAATCCCTCCGCCACCGCCACAGCTCCCCACCTGCCCGCGCAGGTGGGGAGTTTCTTTTCTGTCTCGGTCCGCGACGCTCGTTCACAGCACCTTCGCAGGTCGTTCCGGGTGACATCCCTTGAAGCTGCAACTAGCCTGAGCTCATGAAAAAGCTGTGGTGGTTGGTCGGCGCAGTGGTCGTTGTCGTACTCGCGGTGCTGGTCGGACCGTGGTTCTACGGCCAGTTCATCGCAGAGGACGACGCACCGGCGGCGTCGGTGTCGACCGAGGGCGCGGAGGCGGCCACCGGATCGGTCGACGGGCAGTGGACCGTCACGCCCGGGCAGGGCTCCAACCAGACGGCGGCCGGGTACACCGTCCACGAGATCCTCAACGGCGCCAGTGTCACCGTGGTCGGGTCGACCGGCGACGTGACCGGCAACGCGACCGTCGAGGGGGAGAAGCTCACCGCCGGCGACGTGACCGTGCAGGTGGCGACCGTCGCGACCGATCAGGCCCGCCGCGACAACCAGTTCCGCGGCAATGTGATGGACACCGCCACGTTCCCGACGGCCACGTTCACGGTCGATTCACCGGTCGATCTGTCCGGTCTGCCCGCGGACGGTTCCGTGGGAACCGTGTCCGCGCAGGGCACGCTGACGCTGAAGGGTCAGTCGCGTCCGGTGACCGTCGACATCGACGTGCTGCGCTCGGGCGACGACCTCATCGCGTCGGGCAGCATCCCGGTCACCTGGACGGACTTCGGTGTGACGCCCCCGTCACTGGGTTTCGTGACCGTGGACGGCAGCGGCACGGTCGACTTCCTGGTCAGCTTCGCGCGATCCTGACGGCGTCCAGCCGGGTGGACCGAACACGTAGCCGAGCTTGTCGCGCCACGACGACGCCCGGCGCCAGTCCCGGCCGATGGCGGCGTACTCGTGGGTCTGCAGCTTCCAGATGTTGTAGGTGCCCACCGGTGTGGTGAGCCCATAGGTGGGGCGGTGGGTTTCGGGTTGGAACGTGCCGAACATCCGGTCCCACACGATGAGGATGCCGGCGTAGTTCCGGTCGAGGTACTCGGGGTCGCAGCCGTGGTGGACGCGATGGTGCGACGGGGTGTTGAACACGAATTCGATCGGCCTGGGCAGCGTGTCGATGCGCTCGGTGTGAACCCAGAATTGGTAGACGAGGTTCACGGAGAATCCTATGAACACCATCCACGGCGGAATGCCGATCAGCGGCAACGGAATCCACATCAGGATTTCGGCGCTGTTGTTCCACTTCTGCCGCAGTGCGGTGGCGAAGTTGAAGTACTCGCTCGAATGGTGCGCCTGGTGGGTGGCCCAGATGAGGCGGATGCGGTGTGACATCCGGTGATACGTGTAGAACAGCACGTCGACGCCGAGGATGAGGATCACCCACGTGTACCAGGCGTCGGCGGGCAGGTGCCACGGCGCGACGTACACCCAGATCGCGGAGTACCCGATCAGGGCCAGCACCTTCCAGAACGTCGTCGTCAGGATGGACACGGCACCCATCGAGATGCTCGCCCGCGCGTCGCGGCGCTCGTAACCCCCGCGAACCGGGCGGGACCGTCCGTCGGGGTCGATGGTCGCGTCCTCGAGGTGCCGGGCCGCGAACCATTCGAGGGCGAGGAACAGCACGAACGCGGGGATGGCCAGCGTCACCGGCTCGTGCAGGGGCGTCAGCAGCGCCGAGTTCCATGCCGACGTCACGGTCTCCCACATGCCGCTTCCTCCATACAAGACGATCGTCCAGTTCACTGTACCCCGGAGTGACATGCGTCACTGGGTGGGATTTGCCGGTTTTCATACTCGGATGGTAGGAATTCGGTGTGCACATCACCGCAAAGGTGGACTACGCCGTGCGGACGCTGATCGAACTCGCCGCGGCCGGGCCGTCCCCGTCCAAGGCCGAGTTCCTGGCACAGTCGCAGACGATTCCGCACAAGTTCCTCGAGGCCGTGCTCGCCGACCTCCGCCGCGGCGGACTGGTCAACAGCAGGCGCGGACCCGACGGCGGCTACTGGCTGGCGCGGCCCGCCGAGGACATCACGATCGCCGACGTGATCCGGACCGTCGAGGGTCCGCTGGCGTCGGTGCGCGGTGAGCGCCCCGAGGACGTCGACTACGGCGGACCGGCCGCGAAACTGCAGGACGTGTGGATCGCGGTGCGGGTGAACCTGCGCGCCGTGCTCGAGAACGTGAGCCTCGCGGACGTGGCGAACGGGCAACTGCCGGGATTCCTCACCACGTTGACGTCCGACCCCGGCGCCTGGGAGCGTCGCACCCGGCCGGCTACGTCGGTTGACGAGGGCGCAGCGCGCGGCTGATCGTCCGGCCTGCCGCGCGCACCAGTGGGACCAGCGCGTTCAGCGACGCATTCTCCGCCGACACCACGAGCGACACGGCCGCGACCGCCGTTCCGGGACGTTCGAAGATCGGGGCCGCGACGGAGACGGCGTCCATGGTCACCTGACGATCACTGATCGCGACCTCGGATCGGCGGATCTCGGCGAGCGTGCGTCGCAGGACGACGGGGTCGGTGACGGTCCGTTCGGTGAACTTCTCGATCGGCCCGGCCAGGACCTGCTCCTGCACGTCGGTGGGCATGTACGCGAGCAGGGCCAAACCGATGCCGGACGCCGTCAGCGGGAACCGGCCGCCGACGCGGGTCTGGACGGGCACCGCCTTCTGTCCGGCGATGCGTTCGACGAACACGACCTCGGTGCCCTCCGCGATGCCGAGTTGCACGTTCTCCCGCGTGATCTGAGACAGGTCCTCCATCACCGGCATCGCCAGTTCGCGCAGCATCGTGCCGCGCGGTGCGAGCGACGCGATCTCCCACAGTTTCAGCCCGACGGTGAAGCGACCGCTGCTGTCACGTTCGAGGGCGCCCCATTCGATGAGGTCGCTGGTCAGCCGGTGCACGGTGCTCAGTGGGTACCCGGACTTGCGCGACAGGTCGCTGAGCGTCAGCCGCGGCGACGCGGGGGTGAACAGTTCGAGGAGCCGTAACGAGCGAATGGTCACCGATCCGGTGATCGCCATTGCTCGGTCTCCGTCTCACAGTTCCAGCGTCAGGCGTGCACAGCTCGCACGCGAGACGCAGATCATCATGGTGTCGCCCTCGGCCTGCTCGTCCGCTGTGAGCAGGGAATCCCGGTGATCGACAGTACCGCCGAGCACGGTCGTCTCGCAGGTTCCGCACGTCCCCTCCTCACAGGACGACAGCACCTGGACGCCTGCCGCGGTGACGGCCTGCAGGATCGACTGCTCGGGCGGCACGGTGACGGTCTTGCCGCTCAGCGTCAGTTCCACCTCGAACCCCTCGGCCCGGACCGGCTGGTCGAGGTCCTTGGCCGCGAACCGCTCGAGGTGCAGCGTGCCGGACGGCCAGCGGTCGCAGTGAGCGGTGACGGCGTCGAGCAGCGGCGCGGGCCCGCAGCAGTAGACGAGGGTGTCGTCCCGGACGTCGCCGAGCAGCCCCGTCAGGTCGATGAGCCCGTGCTCGTCCTGGGGGTGGATCACCACCCGGTCGCCGAACCGCGCGGCGAGGACGTCGGCGAACGCCATCGAACTGCGGCTGCGTCCGCCGTAGACGAGGGTCCAGTCGGCGCCGGCGTTGTCCGCGGCGTGTGCCATCGTGAGGATCGGCGTGATCCCGATGCCGCCGGCGACGAACACGTACCGCGGTGACGGCTCGAGCTCGAAGTGGTTGCGCGGACCCCGGATCGTGACGCGGTCGCCTTCGCTCAGCTTGTCGTGCACGAACTGCGAACCGCCGCGGCCAATCGCCTCCCGCAGCACGGCGATGCGCCAGGTGCCGGTGTCGGCCGGGTCGCCGCACAGCGAGTACTGGCGGGTGAGCTCGGGTGTCAGGACCAGGTCGACGTGCGCACCCGGCGTCCACGCGGGCAGGTCGGCTCCGGACGGGTCGCGGAACTCCAGCACGACGATGCCGTCGGCGCCGAGCGTCCGGGTGGTCAGCTCCAGTTCGAGCACGGGTTCGGGCGGGATGGGCATGGCGGTCTCTTCCGGGAGGTCAGACGGGAACGGGAACGGAGTCCGGCGCGGCGGGCAGCGGCACGGCGGGTACCGGCGGGTCGGTGGGGTGGTGGCCGTCGGGGCAGGCGAGCAACCACTCCCACAGGGCGGCGGGTTCCTCCGCGACGTGGCGGGCGCCGCAGTGGCACTCGCCCTCGAGCAGGTCCGAACCCGGCAGCCACACGATCCGCATCACGTGGGTGCCGCGGAGCATCCTCGTCGGTTCCACGGCTCAGCCCGCCGCGGCGGCGACGGCCCGCGACGCGCCGGCCAGCTTCTTCAGGAGGCGGCGGGCGCCGAGTCCGCCGGCGTCGATGTTGATCGACAACTCCTGGTAGCCGTCCTTTTCGGTGTCGAGCGCCTGCTGCAGGATGTTCAGCGCCACGACGTCCTGCATGACGACGGTCCGGTTGTTCTCGGCCAGGAACGCCGTGACGGCGTCGTCGCCGATCGCGAAGTCGCGGGCCACGGCCCAGAAGTCGAGGGTGGAGTTCTCGGTCGACGGGGTGATCGCGTAGACGATCTCGCTGTGGAACGCGTGCGGGTCGGAGCCGTCGTCGCCGGGCAGCGGTGCGCCGACCGGGGCGATGCGGCTGTGCAGCAGGTACAGGCACGGCGGGGTGTACTCGATGTCCTGCCAGCGGGTGATGCGACCCTCGATGCCGGTGGACTCGGAGTAGAACGGCGGGCACTCGGCGTCGTCCATGTGCCGGGACACGTAGATCACGTTCCGGTCCTCGTCGATCTCCGTGGTGATCGGGGTTTCCGCCACCTCGGGGGTGCCGATGTAGCCGCCGTGCAGGTACGTCTCGTGGGAGAGGTCCATCAGGTTGTCGACGAGCAGGCCGTAGTTGCAGTCGATCGGTTCCATGCCGGACACGACGGTGTAGTCGGGGGAGTCCATCCACGGTGCGCGGGGGATGCGGGTGGGATCGCCCTGTTCGGGGTTGTCCGGGTCGGCGATCCACACCCACACGAACGAGTCCTGCTCGACCACCTGGTACGAGCGCAGCCGGGCCGTGCGGGGAACGCGGGCCTGGCCGGGCACGAACACGCAGCCGCCGTCGCTGCCGTAGGTGAATCCGTGATAGCCGCAGACCACGGAGTCGCCGTCGAGCCGGCTCGGCGCCTCGGACAGCGGGTAGCGGCGGTGCACGCAGCGGTCGCTCATCGCGACGGCCTCGCCGGCCTCGGTGCGCCAGAACAGGATCGGCTCCTCGCAGATCGTGCGCGAGAACAGTTCGCGTCCGACCTCGCGGCCGTAGGCTGCGACGTACCACTGGTTGCGGGCGATCGTGGACATGAGTGCCTCCGGAATATGCTGGGCTGCTGCGTGATTCGTGACACCGGACTCGAAGAGGCGACGGCGTCGTCCCCACCACTGTGCGGCACCGGAGGTGATCCACCACACTCGGTTTCCGAATGCCGGAAGGATTTCGTCAGGGCTTGCGAACGAGATAGGCGAACATCGTCACCGACATGTGGAAGTCGCCGCTGCGGGCGGCGGCATTCAGCTGGTCCAGGAGGTCGTCGCGCTGCGCGGCGGTGATCGCTCCCTCCGCGACCGCGGAGGCGGTCATCATCTGGACGAGGGGACCGGTCACATCCGCCGGATCCTGAATCAACGCCTCCGAGCCGATGTCCTCGACGACGAGACCGGCGGCGGTGAGCTGACCCGGGAGCAGCCGACCGGAGTGCGGGTTGGCGGTGTGCGCCAGCATCACGTCCATGATCTCCTGCAGGACCAGGGGGTCGCCGGGGTGCACGATCGCCGTGCCCCAGTCGCTGTCGACGATCACGCCGCGCCCACCGGGCCGCAGGACGCGGACCACTTCCGCCGCCGCGCGGTCCGGTTCGCTCAGGTGCTGGAACACCCGCTCGCTGCGCACGACGTCGAGGCGGTTGTCGGGGAACGGCAGCGAGTACGCGTCGCCGATCACGAACTGCGCGGTCGAGCCCTCCTGCTCGGTCCGCTCCCGGGCGAGGACGGCCATGCCGGGATTGGGATCGAGCCCGATCGCCCGGCCCGACGCGGTGACCGCGGCCGCGAGTGCCCGGGTCTCCGATCCGGTGCCCGAGCCGATGTCGAGGGCGCTCTCACCCGGCTGCACGTGCAGGGCGGCGAACGACCACTCGCGCAGTCGCCGGATTCCCGGGCGCGCGGCCTGGACGTCGAGAACGGACGCGAGTTGGTCCAGGGCGGCGCGGTCGATCTCGTCCGCCCGGAACGAGAGCGGCGCCGTCGGATCGGACATGGGTCCACCGTAACGCCGCGGTGATCCCCGACACAGTGCCGCGCGGATTGTGGGCAAGAACATGAAAATTGCGCTCTTACGCAAATTTGCAGAGCTGCGCAAGTTCTGTACCGTCGGTGTAGTGATTTCGGAAATCGGACTGCGGGACCGCAAGAAGGCCGCCACCCGCGCAGCCCTCAGCGGCGCCGCCGCACGCCTGGCCCGGGCGCTGGGCATCGAATGCGTCACCGCTGACGCCATCGCGTCCGAGGCGGGAGTCTCTACCCGGACGTTCCACAACTACTTCTCCAGCAAGGAAGAGGCGGTCCTCGCGCACTTCGAGCAGTCCGTCCACGACTGGGTGGACCTGCTCCGCGCCCGCCCCGAGGACGAGCCGATCTGGGATTCCCTCGAGCACGTGGTGGTCCAGATCGTCACCGCTCCCGGGAAGCCGCTCGAAGAGACCGCCGTGATGATGGACCTCGTCGAGTCCAGCCCCGCGCTGCTCGCGAAGAAGCTCGAAGTGCATCTCCGGGTCACGCGCCTCATCGGCGAAGTGATCGCCGAACGCACCGGCACGAACATCGACACCGACCTCTACCCCAACCTGCTGCACATGGCGGTCGGATCGGCGTGCAAGGCGTCGATCGACCTGTGGCGCAGCGGCAAGACCGGCGCCAGCGGACCCGAAGAACTCGTCCGCGACGCCATGCGTCAACTCCGTCAGGGAATCCCGCAGCCGTAACCGGCTGCCCCGAACCACCCTTCTTTCCACCGACTCAGAAGGAGCCTCTCGTGGCCACCTATCTCTATCGGATCGGCAGATTCGCCTACCGGCGAAAAGGCGCGGTCCTCAGCGTCTGGTTGGTGATCCTGGTGCTCATGGGCGTCGGGGCGGCAACGCTGTCCGGGCCCACCAAGGACTCCTTCTCCATCCCGGGCACCCCCGCGCAGCAGGCGCAGGACCTGATGGCCGAGCGCTTCCCCGAGGCCGCGGGCAGCGACCCGATGAACGCCGTCAGCGCGCGCTACGTGTTCGCCGCACCCGAGGGGCAGACCCTCGAGAGCGAGCAGAGTCAGCAGGCGATGGACGCGGTCCTCGCCAAAGTGCGCGGCATCGAACAGGTCCAGGACGCCGCCAAGGTCGATCCCGCCACCGCCTCGGGCGCCGAAGCCGCGAAAGCCCTGGTCAACCCCGTCACGGCGAACGATCAGCTGGTCGAGATGGCGAAGTCGACGGCGGCCGACAAGGGAATCAGTGAAGCGGACGCCGTCGCGAACGCGCAGGCGCTGTCGCCGCTGAACGCGGACAAGACCGTCGGCTACGTCGAGGTGCCGTTCACGGGCGGCATGGGCGACGTGGATCAGGCCCTGCGCGACCAGATCTCGGCCGCTGCCGACGCCGGCCGCAACGCCGGACTGACCGTCGAGATCAGCGGGTCCGCCGCCAACGAAGCCGAGCCGCCCGGCGGCTCCACCGAACTCGTCGGCATCGGCGTGGCCGCTGTCGTGCTCGCGCTGACGTTCGGTTCTCTGGTGGCCGCGGGTCTGCCGTTGATCACCGCGATCATCGGCATCATGATCGGCAGCCTCGGCATCACCGTCGCCACCGGCTTCACCGACCTCAGCTCGATGACACCCACGCTGGCCATCATGATCGGCCTCGCCGTCGCCATCGACTACTCGCTGTTCATCGTGTCCCGCTTTCGGCACGAACTCACCCTCACGGACGACCGCTCGGAGGCGGCCGGACGCGCCGTCGGCACCGCCGGCTCCGCCGTGGTGTTCGCCGGTCTCACGGTCATCATCGCGCTGATCGCGCTGCGCGTCGTCGGGATTCCGTTCCTGTCCGACATGGGTGCGGCCGCCGCGTTCACGGTGTTCATCGCCGTCTCGATCGCCCTGACGCTCCTGCCCGCGATCCTCGGGTTGTTCGGGAAGAAGGCGTTCGCAGGCAAGATCCCGTTCCTCACCAGTCGCGACCTCGAGGACGACGAGGGCAAGCCGAGCCTCGCCCTGCGGTACATCAGCGCCGTGGTCCGCAGACCCGCGATTCCGCTGATCGCCGGCGTCGTGGTGCTCGGGGCGCTCGCCGTCCCCGCGACCGGCCTGAGCCTGGCCCTGCCCAGCGAGGGCACCGGCGACCCCGCCACCAGCTCCCGGCAGGCGTACGACCTCGTCAGCGAAGGCTTCGGCCCCGGCAAGAACGGGCCGCTGCTCGTCGTCGTCGACGCCAAGGACGTCACCACCGGCACGCCGTCGGAGGCGTTCGGTGAGGTCGTGAAGACCATCACCGCACAGGACGACGTGTCGAACGCGCAGGTCGTCGGTGTCAACAAGGCCGGCGACACCGCGCAGATCCTGGTCACGCCGAGCAGCGCGCCCAGCGATCCCGCCACGATGGATCTGGTGAACAACATCCGCGGCGCGGAGGCCGACCTACACGACTCGATCGGCGTCAACTACGGCGTCACCGGGCAGACCGCGCTCGAAGGCGACGTGTCCGAGACGCTGCAGGACGCGCTGATCCCGTACCTCGCGGTGGTCGTGGGCCTGGCCTTCCTCCTGCTGCTGCTCGTGTTCCGCTCGCTGCTCGTGCCGCTGACCGCCACGCTCGGCTTCCTCCTCAGCGTCGCGGCCACGTTCGGTGCCACGGTCGCGGTGTTCCAGGAAGGCTGGGGCGGCATCATCTCCAACCCGCAGCCGATCGTCAGCTTCATGCCGATCTTCCTGATCGGTGTCGTGTTCGGACTCGCGATGGACTACCAGGTGTTCCTGGTGACCCGGATGCGGGAGGAATACGTGCACGGCGCGACCGCGAAGCAGGCCGTCACCGTCGGCTTCAACCACGGTGCCCGGGTGGTCAGCGCCGCCGCGGTCATCATGATCTCGGTGTTCGCGGCCTTCATCGCCGAGCCGAACTCGTTCATCAAGTCGATCGGCTTCGCCCTGGCGGCGGCCGTCTTCTTCGACGCTTTCATCGTGCGCATGGTGATCATCCCGTCGGTGATGGCACTGCTCGGCGACAAGGCCTGGTGGCTGCCGAAGTGGCTGGACAAGATCCTGCCCAACGTCGACATCGAGGGCGAGAAGCTGAAGAAGGTCCTGCACGACGCGGACAGGCGCTTCGCGCCCGTGAGTGGTTGAGGAGTTTCTGGACTCGTCAACCACTCACAAGGCCGCAGGCCCTTCTGTTGGTAACCTTCGGACATAATGATGACCCGCCAGGATCGCTGCTGCCCATGTTGAATGCCCTGCTCACCACGTACCTCCGCCCGTACAAGCGGGAGCTCACGGCGGTCGTCCTGTTCCAGCTCGTCGCGACCGCGGCAGCGCTGTACCTTCCCAGCCTGAACGCCGACCTCATCGACAACGGCGTCACCAAGGGCGACACGGCGTACATCCTGTCCACGGGCGTCATGATGCTGCTCGTCACCGTCGTGCAGATCATCTGCTCGATCGGTTCGGTGTACTTCGGTGCCCGTGCCGCAATGGGTTTCGGACGCGACGTGCGCCGCGCCGTCATGCATCAGGTGGGGAGTTTCTCGTCCCGGGAGTTCGGCCGTTTCGGCGCGCCGTCGCTGATCACCCGCAACACCAACGACGTGCAGCAGGTGCAGATGCTGGTCGTGATGAGCTGCACGATCCTCGTGATGGCGCCGATCATGTGCGTCGGCGGCGTCGTGATGTCGATCCGGGAGGACGCCGGGCTCGCCTGGATCCTGGCGGTCACCGTGCCGGTGCTCGCGCTGTCCATGGGCTTCGTGATCTCGCGAATGGTGCCCGCGTTCCGGGAGATGCAGACCCGCATCGACGGGGTCAACCGGGTGCTCCGTGAGCAGATCACCGGCATCCGCGTGGTGCGGGCGTTCGTCCGCGAGCGCTCCGAGATGCAGCGGTTCGGCGACGCCAACGAGCAGCTCACCCAGACCGCCCTGCGCGTCGGCAGGCTGACGGCGGTGATGTTCCCGCTCGTGATGGTGATCGCGAACGTCACCAGCGTCGCCGTCATCTGGTTCGGCGGTCACGAAATCAACAGCGGCACCATGCAGGTCGGCTCGCTCACCGCGATGCTCAGCTACATCATGCAGATCCTGATGTCGGTGATGATGGCGTCGTTCATCGCGATGATGGCGCCCCGCGCCACCGTCTGCGCCGAACGCATCGGCGAGGTGCTCGGCACGGATTCCACCGTCGTGCCGCCGGTCGATCCGATCACCGTGCTGCAGAACCCCGGCGTGGTGGAACTGCGCGACGCCCAGTTCAAGTTCCCCGGCGCCGACGAGCCCGTCCTGCGCGACATCAGTTTCCGCGCCGAACCCGGCAAGACCACCGCGATCATCGGCGGCACCGGCTCCGGCAAGACGACGCTGCTGTCGCTGATCCCGCGCCTCATCGACGCCACGTCGGGTGCTGTCACCGTGTCCGATACGGATGTGCGCCGCATCGACCTGGACGTCCTGCGGGCAGGCATCGGACTCGTCCCGCAACGGCCCTACCTGTTCTCGGGCACCGTCGCCACCAACCTGCGGTACGGCAAACCCGACGCCACCGACGAGGAACTGTGGCGGGCGCTGGAGATCGCACAGGCCGCCGATTTCGTGCGCGCCATGCCGGAGGGCCTCGACACCCCGGTCGCGCAGGGCGGCACGACCGTCTCCGGCGGTCAGCGGCAGCGGCTCGCCATCGCGCGGGCGCTGGTGCGTCGTCCGTCGATCTACCTGTTCGACGACTCGTTCTCCGCCCTGGACCTCAGCACCGACGCCCGGCTGCGTGCCGCACTCAAACCCGAGACCTCGGACGCGTGCGTCATCGTCGTCGCCCAGCGTGTCTCGACGATCGTCGAGGCCGAGCAGATCGTGGTCCTCGAGGACGGCGCGGTCGTCGGAATCGGAACCCACGACGAACTGCTCGAGACGTGTCCGTGTTACGTCGAGATCGTCGAATCCCAACGATCGGTCCAGGAAGCACTATGAGCGATCGCGCAACCACCACCACCGCCGAAAGGCCCGTCGGCCCGCGTATTCCGGGGCCGGTCGCTCCGGGAGCCCCGGGGTCCAAGCCGCACGATCTGTGGCCGTCCACCAAGCGGCTGCTGCGTCGGCTGCGTCCCCACCGCATCGCCGTCGGCGTCGTTTTCCTCGTCGCCGCTGTGTCGGTGGTGCTCACGTCGATCGCGCCGCGCATGCTCGGCCAGGGCACGAACCTGATCTTCGACGGCATCATCGGCGCCCAGTTGCCCGCCGGAATGTCGAAGGAGCAGGCCGTCGCCGCGCTGCGGGCCGACGGTCAGAACACGTTCGCCGACATGGTGTCCGGCATGGCCGTCGTCCCCGGCGTGGGTATCGACTTCACCGCACTCGGCCGGGTACTGGCGATCGTGATGGCCCTGTACCTGGGGTCGTCGGTGTTCATGTGGCTGTCGGGTTTCCTGCTGAACATCGTCGTGCAGGGCGTCGTGAAGAACCTGCGCGCCGAGGTCGAACGGAAGATCCACCGACTTCCGCTGCGGTACTTCGACTCCCACTCCCGCGGCGACCTGCTCAGCCGGGTAACCAACGACATCGACAACGTCTCGCAGTCGCTGCAGCAGACGATGAGCCAGCTGATCGTGTCGGCGATGACGGTGATCGGCATCCTCGTGATGATGATCGTCATCTCGCCGCTGCTCGCGCTGATCGCCGTGCTGACGGTGCCGCTGTCGATCCTGGTGACGGCGCAGATCGCGAAACGGTCCAAGACGCACTTCGTGTCGCAGTGGAAGTCGACCGGCGAACTCAACTCGCACGTGGAAGAGGCGTACACGGGCCACGAACTGGTCACCGTGTTCGGCCGCGGCCGCGAGGTGGAGGCCCGCTTCGAGGAGCAGAACGAGGCGCTCTACCAGGCCAGCTACCGGGCCCAGTTCATCTCGGGCCTGATCATGCCCGCGATCATGTTCCTCGGAAACCTCAACTTCGTCGCCATCGCCGTCCTCGGCGGCATGCGGGTGGCGTCCGGCACCATGAGCCTCGGCGACGTGCAGGCCTTCATCCAGTACTCCCGCCAGTTCACCCAGCCCCTCACTCAGATCGGGGCCATGGTCAACCTCATGCAGTCGGGGGTGGCGTCCGCCGAGCGGGTGTTCGCCATCCTCGACGAGGACGAGGAAGACCCGGACCCGGCCGACGCACCCAACCCGGCCGAGGTCGCGGGCCGGGTGGAGTTCTCGGGCGTGTCGTTCGGCTACTCACCCGACAAGCCGCTGATCGAGAACCTGTCGCTGGTCGCAGAACCCGGCCAGATGGTCGCCATCGTCGGACCCACCGGCGCGGGCAAGACCACCCTCGTCAACCTCATCCTGCGGTTCTACGAACTCGACGGGGGCAGCATCCTCCTCGACGGCGTCGACATCGCCGAGATGTCGCGCGACGACCTGCGGTCCCGCATCGGCATGGTCCTCCAGGACGCGTGGCTGTTCGGCGGCACCATCCGCGACAACATCGCGTACGGACGTCCCGACGCCACCGAGGAGGAGATCCACGCAGCCGCGCGGATCAGCTACGTCGACCGGTTCGTCCACTCGCTGCCCGACGGCTACGACACCGTCATCGACGAGGAGGGCAGCAACATCAGCGCCGGCGAGAAGCAGCTGATCACGATCGCCCGCGCGTTCATCTCGCAACCGTCGATCCTGATCCTCGACGAGGCGACCAGTTCCGTCGACACCCGCACCGAACTGCTCGTCCAGCACGCGACGGCGGTCCTGCGCAGCGATCGCACGAGTTTCGTGATCGCACACCGGCTGTCGACCATCCGCGACGCCGACCTCATCGTCGTCATGGAGGACGGCCGCATCGTCGAGCAGGGCAGCCACGAGGACCTGCTCCTCACCCGCGGCGCGTACTACCGCCTGTACAACAGCCAGTTCGTCAGTGCGTAAACGCCCGTGAGTACTTATTAACCACGGGCGGTTAACAAGTACTCACAGGCACGCAGTGCTTCCCCCGGCCTCGAAGGTGGCGGTGTCGCAGTAGGCGGAGCGCGGGTAGTACGGACCCATCGTGGTGGCGGGGTCGGTGTGATCGTTCTGCGACGCCTGCACCGACTGCGGGTAGAAGGCGTCGGACGGCAGCATGTACCGCAGGAAGAGCACCTTCTTCGCGACGTCGGTGGAGCCCCAGGGGATGACGGTGACGGTCGGGTCGGCTGCGGCGCGGGCGGGGACGTCCTGCGGTGCGGCGACGACGTACGTGTAGTTGCCGTTGCTGTCGGTGCGGGTCTGGAAGTCGGCGGCGCACGCGACGACGGGGTACGGCGTCAGCTGGTCGTTCTGGCACATCGACCAGTACCGCACCTGGCGGCCGGGTGTCGTGACGGGTTGTCCAGCGCGGGTGTCGGGGAATGTGGGTGCCCGGCCCTGCACGACGACGATGCGTCCGGGCTGATACGTCAGGCCCGCTCCGACGTATTTGTTGTCGCCGTTGGGGAACAGGCCCGACGTGCTGGCGGGGTTCACGAACGTCGCCTCGGGCACGTTGCCGGGGAACGCGCCGGACGCGGCGCCGGCGATGATCTGATCGAATCCGGCCTCCGCGACCTGCCCGAGCGGGCCGTTGTCGTAGGCGGAGGGGTCGAATTCGGATCCGCACGTCGGCACCGGCGACGTTCGACCGCCGGACGTCAGCGTCACGTCGGGCAGTGGGACGCCACCGGTCGGTGATGCCGGATCGTCGGGCACGTACACCCGGATGATGAGGAAGCCGACGGGTACCGACTGCGCGCCGGTCCCGGTGGGAAGGGCCTGAATCTGGTTGCGCGCGTGGTCGGCCGGACCGGTCACGACCGTGGCGTGCCAGCGCTTCTGAGCGGGAGGCGGGGAATTTGCCGCAGCGTCGGTGAACGGGTTGCCGCTGCCCGGGTCGGGCCCGATCTGGTTGTCGCGCAACGTGTCGACCGTGTCGAAGTTGGTGCCGTACGTGTTGAGCGAGAAGTAGCGGGCGGCCGGGTAGGTGCCGCTCAGTTCGATGGTGTCGCCGGACGCCAACGCGTAGGGCAGAACCCAGTACGTCGCGTTCGCGTCGGGGAACGCGACGTTCAGCACCGTCGAGTTGGACATGAACTGCCACGCGCACTGCGCCGTCGGCGGCGGGGCCGCGGAGGCGAGGAACGCCCCGCCGGACCATATCAGCAGAACCAGCACGGCAGCAACGATTTTCCCGGCCACGGCGGTCAGAACACCTCCCCGAACGCGGTCAACTTGTCGATGCCCTCGCGGTCGATCTGGCCGGGGGTGTACCGGTTGATCACCTGGATGTAGGTGAGGTACCGGGCCATCGCGTCCGCGCTCTGCTGAGCGAACGCCGGGGGCAGCGGCGCGGCGAGCTGAGTCGGCAGGTACTGGGTCATCAGCTGGGCGGCCATGGCCGGGCCGCGCGGGTCGTGATCGAAGGTGTTGTCGAGTTCCGCCCGACCGCGTTCGGTGGCGTAGTCGTAGAACTCGTACTGGAACGACGCCGGGTCGACGTAGGCGGTGGGCCCCAGCCACTTCGAATACACCGCGACTTTCGCCTCGGGGGTGCGCAGCACGTAGATGTGGGTGGGGGAGTTGTTCCAGTTGATGCCCTGCGGTGCATGCTCGTTGGTGGCGAGGACGACGTGGTCGCGTCCCGCCGCGGCGTTGCTCCGCAGCAGCGGCAGGAGGTCGACGCGTTCGGCGTACGTCGCGAACAGGTCCCCCGACATCCAGTTGCGGTCGCCGTGGCCGAGCGTCGCGAGCAGCGGCACCACGTCGACGCTCGACGTGAGCTGGCCGCGTGGGGTGTCGGTGTCGCCGGTGAACCGCCCGGTCGGGTCGGCGACGATCAGCGGGATGTGGAACGCCTCGTCGTAGGCGGTGGACAGTTTGCCGGCGACGAAGCCGTGCGCCCCGGCGTATTCGCCGTGATCCGACGTCATGACGAAGACGGTGTTCGCCGCGACGTCCTCCGGCAGCGAGTCGATCACCGTGCCGATGTGGTGATCGACCATCGACAGCACGTTGGTGTAACTGTCGAGTGCCCGTTCCCAGTACGTGTACGGCGCGAACGCGATGTGCCGGTCGGGGTCGGTGCCCTGACCGTACGGCTGCAGGTAGTAGTTCGACAGGTTCTGGACGTCGTCGGTGACGCCGCCCCACACCAGCGCCTGGAACTCCCGCGCGAACACCTGGGTGCTCGGTTTCGACTGCAGCGCCTTCTCGGGTTCCCAATTGGGCGGCACGGACGGGTAGCCCAGCCGCGGCGGGTCGCTCTCACCGGTGGTCACCGACCACGTCCGCGCGGGGCTGAGCGGGGGAACGTTGTTCGCGTACAGCGACTGATAGCGTTCCGCTTCCGTTCCGGCCCAGAAGAACTGCTGGTCGTGCGGGTTGACGAAGCTCGCCGTGAGGCAGAACGGGCCGTCGGAGGGTTTGCGCGTCGACAACCACGCCGCGGCCTGGTCGGCGATGTGCCCGTCGAATTCGAAACCCTCACCGTTCAATCCGATGATGTCGGGCATCGTCAGCCCGTCGAACCCGTACTCCTCGAGGTAGCCGGGGGCGAGCCCCGAATCCTCGTCCGGCGACGGCGACAGATGCCACTTCCCGACATACGGCGTGACGTACCCCGCCTGCCGCAGCAGTTTGCCGTACGTCGGGAACTCCCGTCCCATCGCCGGGGACGGGACGGGCGACGCCCGATTACCGGTCCGGGTCTGCAGCATCCAGTTCTGCAGCGGATACAGCCCGGTGACGAAACACGCGCGGCCGGGGCTGCACGCCACCCCGGCCGTGTAGTGCTGCGTGAACTTCACCCCGGGCGCCCACAACTTGTAGAGGTTGGGCATGAACCGTTGCAGGAACTGATCCGGAGTGGTGATCCCGGCCGGAAAGACCTGGGGAAACCGCATCTCGTCGACGACGATGAACACGATGTTGGGCTGCACGTAGTTGTTCGGCTGGCGGCGCAGCGGTTGCTCCGACGCGTCCGCCCGGCGGTCGAAGAGGCCGGACATCACGGTCACCCCGCCCGCGACCGCGGCACCCGAGAGAAACGTTCGCCTGTCGATCCGATGGCCGGTCTTCTCGTCGCTCATGGCGGTTCCTCCGGTCGAGGGGGCGGGATCGTCACACTCTCTGTACCCACTTTCGAACGAAGTAGTGATGTGTCGCCGGAAATGTCGCGCGTGATTGGATACACCCGTGAATGCCGTAGTCCCGACCCCGCCCGATCCGTTCTTCACCGTCGGCACCCGACTCGACGGACAGCTCGGCCGAACCGGAACCATTCACACCCCGCACGGCGACATCGCGACGCCGTCGTTCGTGGCCGTCGGCACCAAAGCCACCGTCAAGGCGGTGCTGCCGGAGAGCATGAAGGACCTGGGCGCGCAGTCGCTGCTCGCCAACGCGTACCACCTGTACCTGCAGCCGGGCCCGGACATCGTGGACGAGGCCGGCGGGCTGGGCAAGTTCATGAACTGGGACGGCCCGACGTTCACCGACAGCGGCGGATTCCAGGTGATGTCGCTGGGCGTCGGATTCAAGAAGGTCCTCGCGATGGAAGCGGTCGGGGTGCGCTCCGACGACGTCATCGCGAAGGGTAAGGAACGCCTCGCGACCGTCGACGACGACGGCGTCACGTTCAAATCGCACCTGGACGGGTCGCGGCACCGGTTCACCCCCGAGGTGTCGATGCAGATTCAGCATCAACTCGGCGCCGACATCATGTTCGCGTTCGACGAGCTCACGACGCTGCTGAACACCCGCGGCTACCAGGAGCAGTCGGTGGAGCGGACGCAGGCGTGGGCGGTGCGCTGCATAGCCGAGCACGAGAAGCTCACCGCCGAACGCTCACACCGTCCGTACCAGGCGCTGTTCGGGGTGGTCCAGGGCGCGCAGTACGAGGACCTGCGGCGGCAGGCGTGCCGGGGGCTCGAGTCGATCACCGGGGAGAGCGGCCGCGGTTTCGACGGGTACGGCATCGGCGGGGCGCTGGAGAAGCAGAACCTGGGCACCATCGTCCGCTGGTGCAACGAGGAACTTCCCGAGCACAAGCCGCGGCACATGCTCGGCATCAGCGAGCCGGACGACTTCTTCGTGGCCATCGAGAACGGGGCCGACACGTTCGACTGCGTGAATCCGTCGCGGGTCGCGCGCAACGCTGCGATCTACCACCCGGACGGCCGGTTCAACATCAACACCAGCCGCTTCCGGCGTGATTTCACCCCGATCGACGAGAACTGCGACTGCTACACGTGCGCCAACTACACCAGCGCCTACATCCACCACCTGTTCAAGGCGAAGGAAATGCTGGCGTCCACGTTGTGCACTATTCACAACGAACGCTTCACGGTGCGGTTGGTCGATCAGATCCGTGCCAGCATCGAGGGCGGCTACTTCGCGGAGTTCAAGGCCGAGACACTGGGCCGCTTCTACCGCACGTGAGTGGGAAAGAGTCCCCGGGGACGCTTTCCCACTCACGTGGGGGTCAGAGCTGGTAGGTGGGTTCGCGCTTCTTCACGTACGCGATGACGCGGTACGTGATCGGCATGACCAGCACCTCGACGAGGGTCTTCCACAGGAATCCGACGATCACGTAGTTGACGAAATCGCTCCACGTGCTGATGCCGATCGCGCCGGCCGCGATGGAGCAGAAGATCAGGGTGTCGGCGAACTCACCGACGATGGTGGAGCCGATGAGGCGCGCCCACAGGTGCTTCTCTTTGGTCCGCTCCTTGATGAGGACCAGCGTCACCGAGTTCAGCATCTGCCCGACGAGGTAGCCGGCCAGCCCGGCGAGCAGCAGTCGCGGGTAGACGCCGACGACCGACCGCAGCGCCTCCTGGTTCTCGTAGAAGTCGGCGGACGGCAGTTCGATGAGCAGCCAGAAGCAGAACGCGGCCAGGATCAGGGCGCCGAAGCCCAGGTAGATCGCGCGACGCGTCGACTTGAACCCGTACACCTCGCTGAGCACGTCGCCGAGGATGTAGGCCAGCGGGAACAGGAAGAAGCCGCCGTCGGTGATGACCGGCAGGATCTGCAGCGGGCCGATGGTGAGCGACGAGTCGGCGAAGAATGCGACGCCTTTCGTCGCGCAGATATTCGAGATCAGCAGCGTCGCGGTGAAGAGGGCGACGAACGTGGGGTAGTACCCGCGGCTGACGTGCGCGAACGTCGCGTGGTCGTCTGGTTTGGTCTGCTGATCTGAGGCTGTCACGCCGCAATCCAAGCACCTGCGGGTGGAGAGGCGCGAATCAGGAACGGGTGAACGTACCTTTTGTCCGATCTGAGGCGACGAAAGGTACGTTCACCCGCGCGGTGGGCCGTGCCGGGCTAACCCTGGACGACGCGCGTGCCGCCTGCCAGTTCGTCGTGCTTGCCCTGCTTGGTGGCGCTGCCGTTGATCGTCACGGCGATGACGATCGCCGCGACGAAACCGACCAGTCCGAACAGGAACCCGAGGAACGGGAACCCGCCGAGCGCGGCGAGGACGTAGAAGCCATTCCTGGTCAGCGACTGCTGCTGGGTGGGCAGTCCACCGTTCGGGCCCTCGACGCGCAGACCGAGAACCTGCTTGCCGACGGTCTGGCCCCGCGTCGTCTCGAGGAACACGAAGTAGCCCACGGCCGCGGCCGCGGTGAGGATCGCACCCAGGGCACTGCCCAGGAAGGTGCCCAGCACCAGCGAGATGACGATGGTGACCACGGCCGTCGGAATGCCGACGATCAGGCCGTCGATCACCCGCGCGCCCAGGCGGGGAAGGAGTTCGCCCGGCCGGGACGGGTTGAACCCGAAGTCGGGCTGCGCGAACGGCTGGGTGCCGGATTGCTGCGCCGAATCGAACTGCGGCGGTGCGCCGAACTGCTGCCCGTATTGCTGCCGTCCCTGGTTGGGATCGTATCCGCCAGTAGTCATGTGTTCCCCCTCGAATCGTCTCGGATGACGCCTGAGCACCTTACGCAAGGGGTGGGAGTGACTCGAGTGACGGGAGTAGCAAAACGGGTGAGCGTGCTTCCTGCCCGGAGGGGCGGAGCACGCTCACCCGTGGCGAGCGAACGGTCAGCGTTTGACGACTTGAGTGCCGCCGGCAAACTCGTCGTGTTTGCCTTGCTTCGTGGGACTGCTGTTGATCGTCACCGCGATGACAATTTCGGCGACCACTAGAAGTATCGTGCCGATGAAGAAGGGGATGATTGCCAACAACGTGAACCCGTTACGAATCGCGGACTGTTGGAACGTCGGATATCCAGAGCCCCCTGGGGCCGTAACGGACAGGCCGAGCATCTTCTTTGCGGGTGTCGCCCCCATCGTTACCTCGAAGGCTACGAAGTATATGAAGACGAGAATGCCCGACAAGATCCCGGGTATGAACACATCGTTGACACCGCCGACCAGCAAAGCGATGAGAATCACGACGATCCCGATGATGATGCCGTCGATCAATCGGGCAGCGAAGCGAAGGCCGAGCCCACCCGGTTCGATTCCGTCGGGTAGCCGGCCTCCCGGACCATAGGCAGCCTGGTCGTTGAACCCGGGCGGCGGCGGATATCCGCCGGGCGGCGGTGGAGGATTGCCCCGCGGAGGGTATCCGCCCTGGTCACCACCTTCGGGTTTGTCGTTAGGGTCGTATCCACCAGTCGTCATGTGATCCCCTCAGCAAGAGTTGAATGCTCGCGCGTGACAGTGCGAATAAACACTACGTGGACAATCCTTTACCCGCCTCCCTTTGGTCTGCTTCTTCTCCTGCGGTTTTGATGCTTTACGCTGGTTATCGTGACTAATTCTGGGGGATCGGACGATTCGAATCCGTACAACGGGCAGACACCGCCCACTTACGGCGAGGTGCCGCCGTTGCCGCGCGACGGATACGGGGTCGACGAATCCGGTTATCCCACCTATTCGGCGCCCACCGAGAAGTACCCCGACTATCAGCAGCCGGGCGCGTACGGGACGTCTCCGAATCCGTATGCCGCGCCGAATCAGTACGGCGGCGACCAGTACGGGGCGCCCCAGCAGCAGCAGTATGGGACGCCGAACCCGTATGCCGCCCCGAATCAGTACGGCACCCCGAATCAGTACGGCGGCGCCCCCAACCAGTACGGCGGCGCACCAGATCAGTACGGGGCGGCGGGCCAATACGGTGGCCCCGCCCCGCAGTACGGCGCCCCGAGCCCGTACGGCGCGCCCTACCCGCAGTCGCGGGGGACGAACGGTCTCGCGATCGCGTCGCTGATCACGTCGATCGTCGGCGGTTGCTTCTACGGTGTCGGCTCCATCGTCGGCATCATCCTCGGCATCGTGGCGCTGGGCCAGATCAAGCAGTCCGGTCAGGAGGGTCGTGGGCTCGCGATCGCCGGGATCGCCATCGGCGGCGCCTACGTCGTCGGGTGGATCCTGTTCTTCGTGATCATGCTGATCGCGGCGGCGTCGGGGGCCTGACGACCCACGGTTCGCGGTGCAGGCGGGCCGGGTCGAACCGGGCGAGGAGGGTCCCGAGATCCACGACCTCGCCCGGTTCCGCGAGCCCGAGTGACGCCGCCAGCACCCCGAGGACGTCGCTCGGTGTGCGTCCCAACGCTTTCTGGTCGGTGAGGGTGACGGCGCCGTCGCGTTTCGCGAGCCGTTTGCCGTCCTCGTTGAGTGCGAGCGCGACGTGTGCGTAGGCGGGGGCGGTGAGCCCGAGCAGTCCCGCGAGGTACGCCTGGCGGGGCGCCGACGACAGCAGGTCGTCGCCGCGCACCACCTGGTCGATCCCCTGGGCGGCGTCGTCGACGACGACCGCCAGGTTGTAGGCGGGGGTTCCGTCGCCGCGCCGCAGCACGAGGTCGTCGACCATCCCGGAGTAGTTTCCGTGCAGGACGTCGTCGATGGTGAACGACGTGACGTCGGCGCGCAGTCGCAGGGCCGGTGGTCGCCCGCCGGCGAGCCGGTCGGCACGCTCGCCCGGTGTCAGGTTGCGGCAGGTCCCCGGGTAGGCGCCCTGGGGTGCGTGCGGGGCCGACGCCGCCTTCAGGATTTCTCTTCTCGTGCAGAAGCACTCGTACGTGCGGCCGGCGGCGTGGAGTTCGGCGATGGCGGCGTCGTACCGCGGCCGTCGGTGTGACTGCGACACGACGTCGCCGTCCCAGTCGAGACCGAGTTCCGCGAGGTCGGCCAGTTGCCGGTCCCGGGCACCGTCGCGGACACGGTCGAGATCCTCGACCCGCACGAGGAAACGGCGGCCGGTGGACCGGGCGAACAGCCACGCCAGCACGGCCGTCCGCAGGTTGCCGAGGTGCAGGTCGCCGGACGGGCTGGGCGCGAACCGTCCCGCGCCGTCGGGGTGACGGGGCAGGGGGTCGTGCTGACCGGACGGAGGTGACATCGGACCGAGGGGTCAGCTGGCCAGTTCGATCGACGACGACGGCAGGACGTCGGCGCCCTGCAGAATCATGCCGATCTGGACGTGCAGGGCGTGCTCGAGGTACTCGGCCGGGTACAGGTCCGGACTGCCGAGCGCTTCGAGGGCGAGGCCGTCGACGGTGGCGAGGAGAAGCGCCGCACGGGTTTCCGCCTCCGGGGTGCCGATCCCGATGAGCACCGCGGACAGTCCGGTGCGGATGGTGAACAGGGTGGTGCGCCGGATCTCGGCGAGCGACGGGGAGGTGGCCGCCCGGACGGCGAATGCCGCCCTGACGTGCGCCTCCCGCGACCGGGACTCGTCGAGGGGAAGTAACTGCGACATCGCGGCGAACAGGGCCTGGGCGGGGTCGCCGCCGCGGTCGATGTCCGCCAGCCGGGTGAGCAGTGTGTCGACGAGGGTGCGCAGCGCGAACGCGAACATCTCGTCCTTGGTGGAGAAGTGGTGCTGCACGGCGCCGATGGACACACCCGCCCTCTTGGCGACCTCGCGCACGCTGGCGCCCTCGAGGCCCGACTCGGCGGCGACGTCGAACAGGGCCGCGGCCAGGTGTTCGGGGCTGGTGGACGAGTACCGGCGTTCGCGCATGCCTCGAACATTACTGACGTATTGAATCAATACATGCGTCAGGTGCCCGTGTCGCCTCGAGTGGCGGGTGTGAATCCGGCTATCGGCGGACGTACGTCAGGAAGATCATCCCGCTCTCGAATGCGCGGGTCGACGTCAGCCGGAACCGCTGCGGGTCGAATTCGCCGTCGAACAGCGGAATGCCGGTGCCGATCGCCACGGGGTTGAGCTTGATCCGGAGTTCGTCGACCTCGGGTTGCACCGCGGCGGCAAGTTTCCCGCCGCCGCACAGCCAGATGTCCTTGCCGTCCTCCTGCTTGAGTTCGCGCACCTTCTCGATCGGATCGCCCGAGACGATCTCGACGTCCGGGTCGGGCGACTCGGTGATCGTCGTCGAGAACACGTACTGCCGCAGATGCGGGTACGGGCTGGTCACGCCGAGGTCGAGTGCGGGCTGGTAGCTGGCGCGGCCCATGAGGAGGGTGTCGAAATGCCGGTTGGGGGCATCGATTCCCATCGCTGCCCGCACATGGGTGGGGACCGTTTCGGGGTACTCGGCGATCATCGCGGGCATGTGATCGCCCTCGAGTTCGAAGACGGTGCCGCTGGGGTCCGAACCGTCGGCGCCGGCGATGAATCCGTCGATGGTGGTGGCGACGTAATAGACCAGTTTTCGCATGTGAGCCCTCCCGCAGTCGGTAACTACTCCATTTGTAGTACTATGACCGAAGTGGTTGCAAGTTCTTTTTCGAGGAGTGTCGATGGCGCAGAATCCGGAACGACGCGCGGCTCTCGTGAACGCGGCGATCGAGGTGCTCGCGCGAGAAGGTGCGCGCGGCCTCACCTTCCGTGCCGTCGACGTCGAGGCGAACGTTCCCAAGGGGACGGCGTCCAACTACTTCGCCAGCCGCGACGACCTGTTCGACCAGGTCGGTAAGCGGATCCACGAGCGGATGGGCCCTGACCCCTCCGAAATCGAGGACAGTGCCCGCAAGCCGCAGAATCTCGACCTCGCGATCGAGTACATGCAGGGACTGTTCGGCAGGATCACCGGCGACCGGACGGGCTACCTCGCGTTGCAGGAGTTGCGGCTCGAAGCGGTCCGCCGGCCCGAGTTGCGCACCACGTTGACGCGCACCATCTCCGGCAACCTGGAGCGCGACATCGGGTTTCACCTCGACTCGGGACTGCCCGGCGACCGCGGCACCGTGCTGATGCTCTACCTCGCGATGAATGCGCTCATCGTCGAGCATCTGACGCTGCCCGGGGTGCTCGAGGGCGTCGACATCGAGCGGCTCATCGCCGACCTGGTGACGCGCGCCGTCGCTACGCCGGACGCCTGAGCGCGTAGTCGTCCACGTACTCCTGGCCCGACAGCGTCATGAGGGCATGCATCAGTTCGTCCGTCGCGGCCCGGACGACGTGCCGGTTGTCGCGGAGTGCGGCGAATCGGGAGAAGTCGAGCGGCTCACCGACGGTCACCGTCACCGTGCCGAACCGCCACATCCTCGATCCGGCGGGGTTGATCCGCCGGGTGCCGTGCATCGCGATCGGCACCACCGGGGCGCCGGTGGCGAGCGCGACCCTCGCGATGCCGGTCCTGCCCTTGTGGAGCCGGCCGTCGGGCGACCGGGTGCCCTCGGGGTAGATGCCCCAGACCTTGCCGTCGTCCAGGATCTTCCGCGCGGTCTCGAGGGCGGATTCTGCGGCGGAGGCCCCGGAGCGGTCGATCGGCACCTGGCCGGCGGCGGTGAAGAACCAGCGCTTCGCCCTCCCCTTCACGCCGCCCTCGGTGAAGTACTCGTTCTTGGCCACGAACGTGATCCGCCTGCGCACCATCAGGACGAGGAAGAACGAGTCGACGACGGTGAGGTGGTTGCTCGCCAGGATCACCGGGCCCGACTCCGGGATGTGGTGTGCGCCGAGGATCGTGGGCCGCCCGAAGATCCGCAGCACCGGCCCGATCAGCACGTACTTGAAGATCCAGTACCACACGGTGAACTCCTGACTCGCGCTCCGACAATGGGTAGACAGTGTCTACGCACTCCATGCTAGACACTGTCTACATGAGTGGTGAAGAGCAACCCCTGCGCGTGCGATTGATCGACTGCGGCCGCGAACTACTGGACGAGGGCGGCATCGACGCCGTCGGGCTGCGCGCCGTCGCCCGGCACGCGGGGGTCTCGCACGGTGCGCCGCGGCGGTACTTCCCGACGCACAAGGCGCTGCTCGCCGCGATCGCCGCGTCGGGGTTCGCCGACCTGTCCGCGGAACTCCGGTCGGCGATCGCGTCCGAGACGGACCCGGTCGCGCGACTGCGGCAGACCGCGCACCGCTACCTCTCCTTCGCACGCACCCACCGCACCCTGTTCGAATTGATGTTCCGCCACGACCTGCTCGAGGGCTCGGGCGAGGACCTGCGGCAGCACACGAAACCCCTGTTCGAGACGGTCGCCGCGCTCGCCGCAGACGCCGGCGCCGCAGACCCGCACGTGGTCGCGCTGAACCTGTGGACCCAACTGCACGGGGTTTCGACCCTCCGCGCCACCCGCAGCATCGACGTGATCGCCGGCGACGTCGACCCGGACGGATTCGTCGCGCAGTTGATCGACCTCCATCTCAGGGCACGGGGATGACGGCGCGCGGCAGGTCGGCCCGCAATTCCACGTCGGTGACGAAGTCGCCGTCACCCGGCACGTAACGGCGCTGCGGATCGAAGTCCTCCACCCGGAAGCTGTCCAGGGTGGGGGAGTGCGTCGTGACCGCGAGAGATCCGCCGTCGACGTCGAACTGCAGCAGTCGCTGGAACCCGGTCTCGCGGAGGCCGTTCACCGTGAAGTACTGGTAGTCGGCAAGCAACTCCACGACCTTCCGGTCGGTGTCGCCCACCTTCCGGTCGGTGACCGTCGTCTGCCCGTCGACGTGTCCCGCGAGGACCAGGAACACCGTGTCGAACGGGACGACGAGCCGGTTCCAGATCTGCTGTCCCGCACTGGTGCCGATGTCGCCGAACCCGCTCATCCGCAGCGAGCCGTCCTCGTCCAGGTAATAGTGGCTGCCGATCACCACGTTGCGGTCCGGGTGGGCGGCGAGCACGTCCTCGGCCCACTGCAGCACGTGCTCGGGCGGGTTGTAGCCGATGTAGAGCATCAGGAATTTCGCACCGGCGATGTCGAGCAGGTCGTAGTGCGCCGAATTGTCCGTGTCCGTGACGGATTCACCCCAGTACGGCCGGTCGCGGAACCGCCACGGACCGAAGAACTCGTTGTAGAGGGCGTGGTTCTTCTCGTGCTCGCCGGGAATCAGCCGTCCGCCCACGTTCCACAGGTTGTCGTGGTTGCCGGGCAGGACCCCGTACGGGATTCCGGCGTCCTCGAGCGTCGCCATCGCCCGGTCCGCCACCTCGAACTCGGGGCGCGCGCGGGACTCGGGCGCCCCCGGACGTATCCAGCTCTGGACGAGGTCGCCGGTGTGCATCGAATACGCGATCTTGCGTTCGGCGGCGTTCTCCGCGGTCCAGCGGGTCATGTCGAAATACACTTCGGGCCGGTCCCGGGACACGTACTGGGTGTCGGAGATGTGCTGCAGCGCGAAGTCGTACGTGTCCGGGTCGGCGAACTGCTGATCGGCGATCGCGTTCGCCTCGCGGAAACCGCGGTCCCGGCGCGGGCTGTCGATGACGAGGATCTGCGCGGCGTCCTCGCCCTCGATCCGGGTGGTCAGGGTGACCGGACCGCCCGGCTCGGACGGCTGCGCCGTCGCGACCGGCTCACCCCAACTCTGCGTCTCCTCGTCCCAGACGTGCATCGCGAGGTCGTCGAGATTGACCGAGCGTCCCTGCCAGGTGACGTCGCCGCCGGCGCTGTCCGGGCCGAACTGCACCTCGTACCGCATGTACGGGTACTCGCCGAAGCCGTGGCTGGTGGCCGACGTGCCGTCGGACTCCGCACCCGGAACCCGCTGGGAAGGCGTGGCGTCGTCGGTGGTCCCGGAAAACATGACCGCGGATGCGAGAGGTGCAGAGAGGGTGAGCCCACGCGCGGGCAGTCCGAAGGCGCCCCGGGGTTCGGGATCGGCCACCGCGACCACGTCACCGCCGAGCAGCGCAGCGGCCAGTGACACAGCCGTCAGCGCGGCAATCCTGCCCGGGACGCTCATGACTCGAGGTTACAAGCGCGGCCGGGCAGGAGTGAGGTGGAAGGACCGTCAGGCCTTGCGGCCGAGGAAGGCCAGCACCCGGGTCTGCTCGTCGGCGTCCGCGGGGACGTCCACGGCCGGGCCGCACACTCCGGCCGTGCGGATGTTGTCGCCCAGTTGCTCGGCCACACCACCCACCCAGGTCAGGTCGTCGGCGGGGATGGTCTCGTCGAGGCCGGTGGCCCGCGCGAGGTCCCAGCCGTGCACCACCAGGTCGAAGCAGTAGAAGCTGTCGACTGTCTTCCCGAGGGTGGTGCGGCCGAAATGCCCGTCGTACTCGCGGCCCGCCTGGGCCGGGTCGTCCAGGATCTCCTGCATGCCGTCGCGCGTCGCCGCCCACGCGGCAACCGGGTCGTCGTCGACGGACGGCGGCTCCGGCAGTTCCAGATCGACGACGGTGACGATGTAGCGCTGCGTGTCGATCACGTGCCGCACGACGTCGCGGGCCGTCCAGCCGTCACACGGAGACGCGTCGTCCCAGCGTGCGGCGGACACGGATTCGACTCGCTTCGTGAACTTCGCGGCGAGGTCGCGGTAGTGGGCTGCGGGGGTGTCGGTTGTCGAGGTCATGCTGCCGATTCTTCTCCCGTCCGGCGCCCGCCGGCTTGAACATTTCCGACATCGACGACGGAACCCGTCCCGTGCCAGTCGGGGGCCTCGCTGGCGAGCAGGCCGGACGGGGTCAGCGAGGAGATCCGCCGGCATTCCCGCGACAGGTGCGCCTGGTCGCTGTAGCCGGCGGTCGCGGCCAGGTCGGCGAGCCCGGTCCGCGCCCCCGACTGCGCCAGCGCCATGAACCGTTGCAGCCGCAGGATTCCGCGGAGCGTCGCCGGACCGTATCCGAACGCGTCGTTGCATCGCCGCTGCAGTTGCCGTTCCGTGACGGAGGCGGCGTCGGCGAGCGCACCGACGTTCCACGACTGCCGGGCCAGGGCCTGCCGCACGGTGCCGATCAGCGGGTCGGCGTCCGGTCCGCGGTTCCGCCACGCGCGCACGGCGTTCTCGAACAGGGCGATTCGTTCCGCGCAGCCGGACGCGTTGTCGAGCCGGTCGGTCAGTGTCCGTTCCCACGCGGACCCGAGTACGTCGCCGAGGCCGACGCGGATGTCGCGGACCTCGGCCGCCGACGTCCGCAGCAGGTGCGAGGCGGCGCCGGGACGGAAACGGACACCGACGGATTCGGTGCCCGGCGGCAGCGTGAACGACCAGGCCGTGGTCTCGGGACCGCACACCCGGATCCCCACGCCCCGGATCCACAGGACGTCCATGCACGCGTCCGGCACCAGCAGATGCTCGCCCCGCGTGCGCGCGGACCACCCGCACACCAGGGTGCCGGCGAGGTCGGGCGACGGCGAGGTCGGCGTGTACCAGCCCATGCCCGGGAGCCTAATCACCGATACCGACACGTGCGGGCCCGTCACATCGCCCGAAGTGCCCGCACCGGCACGCAACTCGAGGTGAACTGTATGCACGGGTCCGCAGAGGTTCCCCGGAGGCCCGCCACTTCGCCGTCACAGAGAACGAGGACTCCATGAGACGAACATGGGCGCTGGCAGCGATCGCCGCCGTCAGCCTGACCTTCTCGAGTTGCGCCTACGACAGCACCGATTCCGGGGACACGGGCGGCAACGCCCCGGTGTCCCCGACGCCGACGTCCCCACCCGCCGCGCCCGGAACACCCGTCCTGAAGATGGGACCGACGACGCTCGGCGAGGTGATGGTCGACGAAGGCGGGATGACGGTCTACGTGTACGACAACGACGAGGTCGGCTCCGGTGCCAGTTCGTGCCGGGACACGTGCCTGCAGTCGTGGCCGCCGGTCACCTCCGTCACCGAGAACCCGACGGTGCAGGGGTTGCAGGAAGTCGTCATCGACACCATCCCCGCGGCGGACGGCACCCATCAGCTCACCGTGAACGGCCGCCCCGTGTACCGGTACAAGGACGACAACGAACCCGGTGACGCATACGGGCAGGCCGTCGGCAGCGTGTGGTGGACCCTCGACTCCGCGGGCAACCCGGTCACGACAACTGCGGGCGGCGAGTAGCGCGGTCGATCCTCAGGTGGACGGTGACGGTCAGCGCCGCAGACAGCACGGCGGCGAACCACAGGGCGTCCAGCCCGATCCAGTGGTGCGCGAGAGCGCCCGTCACCGCTCCTGCCACCAGGCCCGCCCACAGCGCGAAATGTCGTAGCCACGCCCACCGCGGCCCGCCGAACAGTGCCGCGGCCAGCCGGTGGCCCATCTTCACGAGGGCGCCCGTCATGTAGGTGAGGCCGATGGTGACCTCGCCGTCCTTCTGGAAGAAGGAGTTCTCGGCGCCCATGGCGAGCAGCATCGCGCCGACGGCGACGGTGCTCGCCCCGACGGTCGCGGCGACGGCGCCTGCGATCAGCAGCCCGGACACGACGGCGAGCACCGTCGTCCGGACGGGCAGCCGCAGGCGATCGGACAGGTGCACGACCACGGCGCCCAGGGCGCAGCCGAGGACGAACGTGCCGATCACCTCGGCGGCCGTCAGCGCATGCGCCCACGCCCCGTCCGCGAATCCGACACTGAACCGGGTGAGATTGCCGCTCATGAACGCGACGAAGAACCCGCCGAGCGTGATGAATCCAAGCGCGTCGACGTAACCGGCCAGCGCGGACAACACCACCGCCAGCGCGAGCATCTGCCTGCTGTCGTCGATCGGCACATCACACATCCAACACCGCGATGAACGACAG